>NZ_JAPCIQ010000034.1:0-39620 GCF_027707405.1 Aeromonas sp. QDB68
GCGCGAGCAGCTATCACCCAGTAATGGGAATCCCCCTCCTGTGACGCGAAGCGCTAAGGTGGGGGAGGATGTCAACACCAGCTTGTAGGCGATGTAGTACTTGTAGATGTTGCCCACATAGGTGACCGTCTCGGGGCCGATTTTCTCTGCCGCCACGTACTCGACATTGTGGAACCAGACGTTGGGATCCAGCCCCCGTTTCCTGGCCTCGGCACGGAGCCTGGCTACCCGGGCGGGGCCGGCATTGTAGGAGGCGAACGAGAAGAGGGCCTTGTCGAGGGCGGTCATGGGCTCGTCCGCATAGTAGTGATCGATCATCCAGCGCATGTATTTGACGCCCCTGTGAATATTGGGCTCGAGCTGGCGGATGTCGCCGACCTTCAGCCCCTTGCCGGTGGCGGGCATGATCTGCATGATGCCGATGGCGCCCACATGGCTACGGGCATGATGGTTGAGGGCGGACTCCTGGTAGCCCTGGGCCGCCATCAGCAGCCAGTCCATGTCATAGCGTTCGCCATATTCACGGAACAGCTCGACCACCTGCAGGAATTTCTTGCGCTCCGCCTCGGCGGCGGCGCTTTTGACGAACTTGTTCTGCTTGAGATAACGGGCCAGGATCTCATCCCCCGTCGCCTTGCCGCGCAGCGCCTTGATCTGCTCGTTGAGCATGGCGAGCAACTGGGGGCTCTCCTTGCGCACCGCCCAGGCGATGACGCCCCCTTCCCGGAACACGGGGGCGTCGTGAATGGTGATTCCGGGGAAAATCTTTTGCCAGAAGCGGGCCTTGTGCTCGTCCATGACGATGAAGGGGAGCAGGCCTGCGTTCACCATCTCCACCAGATCTTCATCTTCGAGTACCTCCGAGGCGGGTTGGAGGTCGATGAGGGGCTCTCCCGCCGACTTGCGGGCCTGGTTGTAGGCCATGAGGCTACTCGTAGTAGCTGGAGGAGGGGCGCACGAAGACGCGCTGGCCCCCGAGATCGGCGGCGCTTTCCACCTTGGGGGAGAGGGGGCCGGAGACGAGCAGCTCCCGCACGTTTTCAAGCAGGGGATCGGTGAAGGCGATACCCTGCTTCTTGCGCTTGTCCGTGATGGTGAGATTGGCGGCGGCGATGTCGCCTTTGCCCTCGATGAGGGAGCTCAGCAGCGCTTCCCGGGCCACGGGAATGAAGACGAAGTGCACCTTGAGGTGGCGCTTGATCGCCTTTTGCTTGCGCAACTGTTCGTTGAGACGCTTTTCCACCTACATGAAGGCATCGTAGGTGACGCCCCGCTGCACGCCCTTGGTGATGAAGAACCCCGTCTTGTTGTAGGTGGTGAGCACTCGGATGGTGCGCTGCTCCAGCATGACGTCGAGATCTCCCAGCCTGGGTCTGGCAAGCTCGTCCCCCTCAAAGCTCAGGGCGCTTTTCTCCGTCTCTGCCTCGGGGGCCACCTGCTTGCCGGATTCGGCCCCCCAGGCTGGCGTCAGGGAGCAGAACCACCAGATCACGACCATCCATGCGCGTTTCATCACTTACACCTCGCTCGTTTTATTGAGTGTAAGTGGCGCCTTGTGGGTGATTTAGCTTATTGGGTTTGATAGAGATGGCCCCATAGCACGATTTCCACTATTCCATCCAGGAGTGCCCGCCCATGAAAAAAGGAGCCCCGAGGCTCCTCTTTTTCTGCGTGTTGCGGGCCCGTTTGGCTAGAACCAGAAGCCGATGATGAAGGAGCCCGCCAGGGTCAGCATGACGTTGGCCACCGCATAGGTGCCGGCATAGCCGAGCGCCGGGATGGAGCTGTTGGCCGCTTCGTTCACCACGTCCATGGCCGGGGCGCAGGTACGTGCGCCCGTGATGGCGCCGAGCAGCAGGGCTGGGTTCATTTTGAGCACCCAGACACCGAACAGGTAGCCTACCAGCACCGGCAAGGTGGTCACCAGCATGCCGGAGAAGAGCACCACCATCCCCACTTCGCTCAGGTGATCAAGGATGCCGCCCCCCGCCTTGAGGCCGGTACTCACCATGAAGACAGCGAGCCCGAGATCCTTGGCAAGGCGCAGGGCCCCCGGCGGCACATAGCCCACCGTGGGGTGGTTGGCCCGCAGGTAGCCCATCAGGATCCCCGCCAGCAGCAGGCCGACGGCATTGCCGAGGCCGAACTCTATCTGGCCGAACACCAGGGAGACGGAGCCGATGAGCAGCCCCAGCACGAAGAAGGTGGCAAAGGCCACCAGATCCGTGGTCTGGCTGTGGATGCTGATGAAGCCGATCTTGTTGGCCAGCAGCTTGACCCGCTGCTTCTCGCCGCTGATCTGCAGCACGTCACCCTTTTGCAGCATGATATTGCGATCGAACGGCATCTCGATCTGGGAGCGCACCACCCGGTTCAGGAAGCACCCCTTCTCGGTGAGGTTGAGCTCCACCAGGTGGCGACCCACCACGGCATCGTTCTTCACCACGATCTCTTCGGTGACGATCTGGAGGTCAAGCAGGTTGCGATCGAACACCTCTTTGCCGTTGCGGTAGTTGACGTCGAGCTTCTCGTGGCTCTCGGGGTAGCCCACCAGAGCTATCTCGTCCCCTTCCTGAATGACGGCATCACCGTCGGGGCTCGCCAGGATGCCGTTGCGGCGAATGCGCTCCACATAGCAGCCGGTGTGGGGATAGATGCCGGTCTCCCGCAGGGTACGCCCCCCGATCCAGGCGGCGAGCTCTGGGCCGACCCGATAGGCGCGGATGATGGGCAGATAGGTCTTGCGGCTCTCGCTGTCGGACAGCCCCCGCTCGCGCGCAATCTTCTGCGCTTCGGTATTGAGATCCAGCCTGGCCAGGGAGGGGAGGTAGCGCACCACCAGCATCAGCCCCACCAGCCCCACCAGGTAGGTCAGGGCGTAGCCGATGCCCATGTTGTCCAGCACCGACTGCATGTCGGTCTGGTGGGGCAGGTTGAGCAATCCGCTTCGCAGGGCGTCCTGCGCCCCCACCAGGGCCGGCGTGGAGGTGAGGGAACCTGCCAGAATGCCGGCGGCCATGCCGGGCCCCAGATTAAAGAACTTGGCGAGCCCCACGGTCAGCAGCAGGGCCGACAGCAGGATCACCAGGGTCAGGGTGATGTAGTGGATGCCGTCGCGAAGGAAGACGCTGAAAAAGTGCGGCCCCGCTTCAATTCCCACACAGAAGATGAACAGCATGAAGCCGACGTTTTCAGTGGAGGTGGAAAACTGGAATCCCATCTGGCCAAACAGCAGGGCGGTGAAGAGCACGCCTATGGTGTTGCCTATCTGGAAGTTGCCGATGCGTACCTTGCCCAGCAGCAGCCCGAAGGCTAGTACCACGAACAGCAGCAGGGAGTCGCTTTGATGTAGCAGTGTCACGAAATCTATGGTCATGCCCGGAAAAACCGAGGATAAAAGTGAGGCCGATATTGTGCCGGATCCTGTATCAAGAAAGAAGCGCCAAAGCGGATTAACAGCCAGTTAAGTGCTGGTCTCTTCGATGAAGATAGGGATGCGAGGGGGGGGCTGGGGAAAACACCTCTATTTTACGCTGCAAGGCCCGCTGTCAATGAGTGAAATATGCTGTTGAGCAGAGAGGGGATGACGCTCCTGTGGACAATTTATTACCTGCTGCATGGGGAGCAAACGGGCATGTTTTTCAGCATTTTCCACTGAGGAAATTGAAGGGTAACAAAAGAGACTCATGACTCATCCGGCGAGGGCTGACCCGCAGGACGCGGCATAGCGAAAAAAAATCCCCCACAGGCAGCACCGCGAGTCGATTCATCCCATTTAGGGGGGAAGGGAAAAACAGCAGAAAATGGGGAAGAGCGGGGGCAGCCATCGCAAACCGGGGACAATGGCTGCCAGCCCAGATGAACCGTGGCTTTGGTCAAGTTACCCACAGAAACTGTGGATAACCCTGTTTATGAAACTTGGCGATCAGGCTGAAAGCCGCGCCAATACTGGGCTGCAAGGACTGTTCAAAAAATACCTGCAATAAATTGTTTCTATAAAAATCAAATAGTTATACGCAGCAGAACAAAACGCTGCTGGTCAGTAACGGGAGATCAAAAGGGAGTCAGGCCGCAGGGGAGGGCTTGTGCATTAAAATTGGAAGAGGAAAGCACTAAAGTGGATAACTTGCACCGAGATGGTGAGGAATTGGCTCCCCCGACTGGACTTGAACCAGTGACATACGGATTAACAGTCCGCCGTTCTACCGACTGAACTACGGGGGAACATCAGGCAAGGAGGTGCATCATACAGAGGTCGTATTTCAGGGTCAATAGCCATCAGGGAGGGTGAGCGGATACCCAGCTCCTTCAACTCGGGGTACACTGCTCCCTTGCCGTTTTTTGCCGGGAGTCGTCATGAGCAAGTTATTCCAGTTGGCCAGCCAGTTTCAACCCGCCGGGGATCAGCCGAGGGCCATCGCCCAGCTGCTCGATGGCATCGAGTCGGGACTGGCCCACCAGACCCTGCTCGGGGTGACCGGTTCGGGCAAGACCTTTACCATGGCCAACGTCATCGCGACTCTTAATCGTCCCACCATGATCCTGGCCCCCAACAAGACCCTGGCGGCCCAGCTCTATGGGGAGATGAAGGAGTTCTTCCCCGACAACGCGGTGGAGTATTTCGTCTCTTATTACGATTACTACCAGCCCGAAGCCTATGTGCCGACCACGGACACCTTCATCGAGAAGGATGCCTCCATCAACGATCACATCGAGCAGATGCGGCTGTCAGCCACCAAGGCGCTGCTGGAGCGGCGCGACGTGGTGATCGTCGCCTCGGTATCGGCCATCTATGGTCTGGGGGATCCCCAGGCCTACCTCAGCATGATGCTGCACCTCAAAGTGGGGGACGTGATCAATCAGCGGGATATCCTGCGCCGCCTCGCCGAACTGCAGTACACCCGCAACGACATGGCCTTCCAGCGCGGCACCTTCCGGGTGCGGGGGGAGGTGATCGACATCTACCCCGCCGAATCGGACAAGCTGGCCCTGCGGGTGGAGCTGTTTGATGAAGAGGTAGAACGCCTCTCCCTGTTCGATCCCTTGACCGGCGCCATCGAGCAGACGGTGGTGCGTTACACCATCTACCCCAAGACCCACTACGCCACCCCGCGGGAGACCATTCTGGGTGCCATCGAGCACATCAAGGAGGAGCTCAAGGGGCGGCGCGAGCAGCTGATGAACCTCAACAAGCTGGTGGAGGAGCAGCGCATCAGCCAACGCACCCAGTTCGACATGGAGATGATGCAGGAGCTGGGTTACTGCTCCGGTATAGAGAACTACAGCCGCTACCTCTCCGGCCGCGCACCGGGTGAGCCGCCGCCCACCCTGTTTGACTACCTGCCGGGGGACGGCCTGCTCATCATCGACGAATCCCACGTCACGGTGCCGCAGATCGGCGCCATGTTCAAAGGGGACAGATCCCGCAAGGAGACCCTGGTGGAGTACGGCTTCCGCCTTCCCTCGGCGCTGGACAACCGGCCCCTCAAGTTCGACGAGTTCGAGGCGCTGATGCCCCAGACGGTGTTCGTCTCGGCGACCCCCGGCCCCTACGAGCTGGAGAAGTCAGGCGGTGACGTGGTGCAGCAGGTGGTGCGTCCCACCGGCCTGCTCGATCCTGAGGTGGAAGTGCGGCCGGTCAGCACCCAGGTGGACGATCTGCTCTCCGAGATCCGCAAGCGGGTGGCGGTGGAGGAGCGGGTGCTGGTCACGACACTGACCAAGCGGATGGCGGAGGACTTGACCGAATACCTGGCGGATCACGAGGTACGGGTGCGCTATCTGCACTCGGATATTGATACCGTGGAGCGGGTGGAAATCATCCGCGACCTGCGCCTTGGCAAGTTCGACGTCTTGGTGGGCATCAACCTGCTGCGCGAAGGACTCGACATGCCGGAAGTCTCCCTGGTGGCCATTCTGGATGCGGATAAAGAGGGCTTCCTGCGTTCCACCCGCTCCCTCATCCAGACCATCGGCCGGGCAGCGCGCAACCTCAACGGCAAGGTGATCCTTTACGGGGATACCATCACCAACTCCATGAAGGTTGCGATCGAAGAGACCGAGCGGCGCCGCGCCCTGCAACACGCCCACAACCTGGAACACGGCATCGTGCCGAAGGGGCTCAACAAGGCCATCGGCGATGTGATGGACATGGGGGGCAGCCGCACGGCGGGCAAGGCGGGCAAGGGGAGTCGCAAGGCTGCCGAACCGCAAGGGGAGTACCATGCCCGCTCTGCCAGCGAGATCAGCAAGGAGATCAAGCGGATGGAAGAGCAGATGTTCCAGCATGCGCGGGATCTGGAGTTCGAACAGGCGGCGGCGCTGCGGGATCAGATCCAGCGGCTGCGCGGCGAGCTGATCGAGTCATGAGCACCAGACGCTGGCTCATCTGGCGGCGTTTGCGCCGCCTCTATCAAGGCTTTCGCCACCCAGGCACGCCCTGGTGGGCGAAGGGGCTGGTGATCCTTATTCTGCTCTATGGCATCAGCCCGGTGGACGTTGTCCCCGATGTGGTGCCTCTCCTTGGCTGGCTTGACGACGCTACCTTGTTGCTGCTCCTCTTGTGGGGCTGGGAGAAATGCTTGCCCGGCGAGGTGCTGGCCGCTCTGGACAAGGCCGAGTGAGCAGAAGCCTACGTTCAGGGAGAGGGGAAAAGAAGGGGGGACTGAATGACTCCCTTCATGGGATTCGAAAAAGGGGACCATGGGGAGATTGTGAGCCAGGTCTCATTGGCGTAGACTCCACGCCGTTCACTTCATGGGTACCAAAAAATGGATCTGATCCTCTTTGCCATCGACTTTATTCTGCACGTTGACGTGCATCTGAAAGAGCTGTTCGAGAACTATGGCGTCTGGGTATACGCCATCCTGTTTCTCATCATCTTCTGTGAAACCGGGCTGGTGGTGACTCCCTTCCTGCCGGGGGACTCCCTGTTGTTTGCTGCAGGTGCCCTCACCGTGGGCAGCGTGTTGGACGTGCACACCCTAGCCGCCGTGCTGATCATCGCCGCGGTGCTCGGCAACGTGGTGAACTACACCATAGGCCACTTCTTCGGTGAGCAGCTGTTTCGCAACCCCGATTCCAAAATCTTTCGCCGGGACTATCTGGTCAAGACCCATGCCTTCTATGCCAAGCATGGCGGCAAGACCATCATCATCACCCGCTTCCTGCCCATAGTGCGCACCTTCGCCCCCTTCGTGGCGGGCATGGGGGCCATGACCTATCCCCGCTTCCTGGCGTTCAACCTGGTGGGGGGGCTCTTGTGGGTGCTCTCCTTCGTCTATGCCGGCCACTTCTTTGGCAATCTGCCGGTAGTGCGCCACAACTTTACCCTGCTCATCTTCGGCATCATCGCGGTCTCCTTGTTGCCCATGGTGATCGGCATGGTGAAGGCCAGGAGAAGTGCCAGCAAGGCTACCTCCGAAGGCGCGTGACATCGCCGTGCACGACATGAAAGAAGGGAGCCGATGGCTCCCTTCTTGTTGGTAGGCCGAGTGGCAGGTCGCTGCTGCGCCCTTTGACCCGCTTGTGGCCTGTTACGATGATGCACACCCGCAGGCAGCCACTTCATTGGCAGAACAGGGAGAAGGAGATCCGGCCCTCTGGGCATGGGGTCGTGAGGCGATAAAGAGGAAATAAAAAGGGAGCCATGGGCTCCCTTCTTAGGGTCGAGTGACGAACTAGTTGCAGCAGCGCCCTTTTATCAGGTTGCCAGCAGCCACGATGACGAACACCAGCAGATAGGCGGCAAAGATGACCACGAGCCACTGCGGCATGGAGAAACCGAGGAACTGCCAGCTGATCTCGCTGCAGTCGCCGTCCGGGTAGAACATCCAGGGAACCCACTTATCCAGTGGTGCCCAGGCAGGGAAGTCAACAAATCCCTCGCATACGTTGAAGGGGGAGGGGTTCATCTGGTAATCCACATGCTTGAGCGCCAGTTTCAGGCCCCAGAAGGCGCTGTAACCCCACAGGAGCATGGCACTCCAGCGCAGGTACCAGCGCTCTGGCGCGACCATGCCGAGGAGGCCGGCCGTGAGTACGCCGAGGAGGGCGATACGTTCATAAATGCACATCACGCAAGGGTGCAAACCCAACACGTGCTGGAAGAAGAGGGCGCAGAGTTCCAGCGCGAAAGCGGAGGCTGCCAGCAATCCCCAGGCCAGACGATGACTGGCAATGCGGCGAAGATACTCGATCATATGATTGATCTCTCAGAGAAAAATAGTGGCTGAATTAGAGCAGAGCCCCATCTGAAAAGAAAGGGGCCGAACAGCCCCTTTCATGATCAGTGTGTGGACGGGGTGGGCAGTGGCAGTGCCCCATGATCCAGCAACCACCCTGCCTGATAGAACCATTCGGTTGCAGGACCGAGGAGCAGTTCCACGGAGAAAAAGCCGACAAGCCCCAGCACCAGGGTATAGGGCAGCGCCATCCAGACCATACGGCCATAAGAGAGGCGCAGCAGGGGAGCGAGGGCCGAGGTGAGCATGAACAGGAATGCGGCCTGGCCATTGGGGGTGGCGACCGACGGCAGGTTGGTGCCCGTGTTGATGGCCACGGCCAGCAGATCAAAATGCTCCCGGTTGATGGCGCCGTTGATCAGGGCGGTCTTCACCTCGTTGATGTAGACGGTGCCGACGAAGACGTTGTCACTGACCATGGAGAGCAGACCGTTTGCTAGGTAGAAGAGGGCAAGCTGATCCTCCGGCTTGGCCGCCAGTACCCACTGGATCACCGGCTTGAACAGCTGTTGATCGATGATGACCGCCACCACGCTGAAAAAGACGGTGAGCAGGGCGGTGAATGGCAAAGCCTCCTGGAATGCCTTGCCAAGCGCGTGTTCTTCAGTCACGCCGGTGAACGCCGTCGCGAGCACGATGACCGTCAGGCCGATCAGCCCAACTGCAGCCAGATGGAGGGCAAGACCCGTGATAAGCCAGGTGGCAATCAGCGCCTGGACGATCAGCTTGGCCTTGTCCTGCGGGGTACGTTGTGCGTCTTCGTCGCGCTCGTAGGATTCCATGATGTGACGCACGGGCTCGGGCAAGCGGGCGCCATAACCGAACCAGCGGAATTTTTCGACCAGGATGCAGGTCAGCAGGCCGCAGATGAAGACCGGAATGGTGACTGGTGCCATGCGAATGGCAAATTCACCGAAGTGCCACCCGGCCTGTTCACCGATGATGAGGTTCTGGGGTTCGCCGACCAGGGTGCAGACGCCCCCCAGGGCGGTACCGATGGCGGCGTGCATCATCAGGCTGCGCAGGAAAGCACGAAACTCGTTCAGATGCTGGCGGGAGAGCTCGTCAATCTCTTCGTCATCATGATGCAGATTGCCGGACTCATCCCGGGAGGCCACCTTGTGGTAGATGGCGTAGAAGCCGGTGGCGACGCTGATGACCACGGCGATCACGGTCAGGGCATCAAGGAACGCGGAGAGGAAGGCAGACACCAGGCAGAAGGCGAGAGAAAGCAACGTTTTGGAGTGGATGCGCACCAGCATCTTGGTAAAGACGTAGAGCAGCAACTGCTTCATGAAGTAGATGCCGGCCACCATGAAGACCAGCAGCAGAAGCACTTCGATATTGGCCACCAGCTCATGCTTTATCTGGTTGGCGGAGGTCATGCCGATGAGCACGGCTTCGATGGCCAGGAGTCCGCCCGGTTGCAGCGGATAGCACTTGAGGGCCATGGCCAGGGTGAAAATGAACTCGACAACCAGCAGCCAGCCGGCCAGGAAGGGATCAACGTAGAAAATGACCGGGTTGATCAGCAGGAATAGAACGATGGCAATTTTGTACCATCGCGGAGCATTGCCCAAAAAGTTCTTTGTAAACGCGCGCCCTAGGCTGATTGGCATAATGATGGTTCTCTGTTCTGTTGTTGATATCTGCGTCTATGCAGTCGAGCCCGACCCGAGCCGAACATCCGGATATTCACCTGTATCAGATTGATTGCACATGATTTTAATCAAGGGAGCGATAACTATAAATAAGCTCGCCGAACTTGCCCAGCGAGCAAACGCTTATATCCCCATCATTTGGTGTTGGTTGACTCCCCACTTGTTGCTGTATACATATTTTTAACAAAAAGATCGGGGTAATGTGAGCAGAGGACCGACCTTCTGCTTGCCAGCATGACCGGCTTTGCTATTATTCGGGGGCCTTTTTACGCACTACAACAGAGTCATTACATGGTCATTAAAGCGCAAAGCCCTGCCGGGTTTGCCGAGGAATACATCATCGAGTCCATCTGGAACAATCGCTTTCCTCCTGGATCCATTCTGCCGGCGGAGCGCGAGCTGTCCGAATTGATCGGCGTGACTCGCACTACCTTGCGTGAAGTGTTGCAGCGCCTTGCCCGTGATGGCTGGCTCACCATCCAGCATGGCAAACCGACCAAGGTCAACAATTTCTGGGAAACCTCCGGTCTCAACATTCTGGAGACACTGGCACGTCTCGATCAGGACAAGGTGCCGGATCTGGTGGCACAGCTGCTCTCCGCCCGGACCAACATCTGCACCATCTTCATCCGTGGCGCCATTCGCAACAACCCGGAACAGGCCGCCGAGATCTTGCGGGGTGCCGATGATGTGGAGAACACGGCCGAGGCCTATGCGGACTTCGACTACCGTTTGCATCACCAGCTTTCATTTGCCTCGGGCAACCCCATCTATGCCTTGATTCTCAACGGTTTCAAGGGCTTGTACAGCCGGGTTGGCCGCTACTACTTCTCGGACAAACAGGCGCGGGAAACCGCAGATGCCTACTACAAGACGCTGCGCAAGCTGGCCGAAACCAAGGATCACGAAGCCGTGTTCATGACGGTACGCCAGTACGGCATCGAGTCTGGCAAGCTTTGGACCCGTCTGCGTCAGGACATGCCAAGCAACCTGTGTGACAACTGATTGCCCTGATCCAAGAAAAACGCGCCTGATGGCGCGTTTTTTTATGCCCGGCACTGACGTCAGGTCATGCTCTTGCGGTCCGGACAACGGCCGATGATATCTGCGGATAGCTCGCCATTGTCCTGCTCCAGCACCACATCGAAGCCCCACAGCTGATGCAGATGCTTGAGCACCTCGTGGCGTGACTCGCCAAGGGGGATGCGGTTGTGGGGAACATAGCGCAGGGTCAGGGAGCGATCGCCTTTCACTGCCACGTTGTAGACCTGAATGTTGGGCTCCAGGTTGCTCAGGTTGTATTGAGCGGACAGGGTGCTACGCACCAGTCGGTAGCCCTCTTCATTGTGAATGGCGGACACCTTGAGGTAGTTCTTCAGATCGTCGTCATCGATGGCAAAGAGCTTCATGTCGCGCATCACCTTGGGACTGAGGAACTGGCTGATGAAGCTTTCGTCCTTGAAGTTCTGCATGGCGAAATGCAATGTCTCGACCCAGTTGGTGCCAGCGTAATCGGGGAACCAGTATCTGTCCTCCTCGGTCGGGTGTTCGCAGATGCGACGCAGGTCCGTGAACATGGCAAAGCCAAGGGCGTAGGGGTTGATCCCCGAGTAATACCGGCTGTTGTAGGGGGGCTGATAGACCACGTTGGTGTGGCTGTGCAGTACCTCCAGCATGAAGCGATCGCTGATTTTTCCCTCGTCATAGAGGTGGTTGAGAATGGTGTAGTGCCAGAAGGTGGCCCAGCCCTCGTTCATCACCTGCGTCTGCTTCTGCGGGTAGAAGTACTGACTGATCTTGCGCACGATACGCACCACCTCGCGCTGCCAGGGCTCGAGCAGGGGGGCATTCTTTTCGATGAAATAGAGGATGTTCTCCTGAGGCTCGGCAGGATAGCGCCTGTCTTCCACCCCGGCAATCTTGTGCTGCTTGGGCAGGGTACGCCACAGCTCATTGACCTGGGTTTGCAGATAATCTTCCCGCGCCTTCTGGCGCCGTTTCTCCTCGGCCAGAGAAATCTTCTGGGGCCGCTTGTAACGATCCACCCCGAAGTTCATCAGGGCATGGCAGGAGTCAAGCAGTTTCTCCACCGCATCGATGCCGTGTTTTTCCTCGCACTCGGTGATGTAGTTCTTGGCAAACAACAGGTAGTCGATGATGGAGGAGGCATCGGTCCAGGCCTTGAACAGATAGTTGTTCTTGAAGAAGGAGTTGTGACCATAGCAGGCGTGGGCCATGACCAGCGCCTGCATCGGCATGGTGTTCTCTTCCATCAGATAGGCGATGCAGGGGTCCGAGTTGATGACGATCTCGTAGGCCAGTCCCATTTGGCCGCGCTTGTAGTTGCGCTCGGTGTGGATAAAGCGCTTGCCGAATGACCAGTGTTGATAACCGATGGGCATGCCGACACTGGAGTAGGCATCCATCATCTGCTCTGCAGTGATCACCTCGATCTGGTTGGGATAGGTGTCGAGCCGATAGAATTTGGCGACCCGGGCTATCTCCTGGTGATAAAGCTCCAGCAGATCGAAGTTCCAGTCAGGACCATCGTCCAGCGGCGCTATCTTTCTTGCGGTTTCTACCATATGTGATCCCTCAAGCCGCTTGCTTCTTGAACAATTCCCGGAACACCGGATAAATGTCCTCGACCTTGCGAATGTGCTCCATGGCGAAGTGGGCGTATTGCTCTGCCACCGCCTCATATTCGTGCCACAGGGTCTGGTGGGCGCGGGTAGTGATCTCGATGTAGGAGTAGTAACGCACCCGCGGCATGATGTCGCGCATCAGGATCTCCCTGCACTGGGGTGAGTCATCGGCCCAGTTGTCACCATCAGAGGCCTGCGCCGCATAGATGTTCCACTGGTTGGCGGGATAACGTTCGTTGATGATGTCGTTCATCATCTTGAGCGCACTGGAGACGATGGTGCCGCCGGTCTCCTGGGAGTAGAAGAACTCGTGCTCGTCCACCTCCTTGGCCTGGGTGTGGTGGCGGATGTAGACCACCTCGACATTCTTGTAAGTCCGGCTCAGGAATAGATAAAGCAGGATATAGAAACGCTTGGCCATCTCCTTGGTAGCCTGATCCATGGAACCGGAGACGTCCATCAGGCAGAACATCACCGCCTGGCTCGAGGGGACGGGCCGTTTGACAAAGTTGTTGAATTTGAGGTCGAAGGTGTCGATAAAGGGGACCGCATCGATGCGTCGTTTCAGCTCCCTGATCTCTTTTTCAAGTTGCGCCATTTCGGCGAAATGGTCGTTGGGCTCGCAAGCCAGCTGGGCCAGGCGCTCCTCCAGTTCACACAACTGACGTTTCTTGCCTGCCTGCAGCGCCATGCGCCGCGCCAGCGAATTTTGCAGGGAGCGCACCACGTTGATGTTGGCAGGCACCCCGTTGGAGGTGTAGCCGGCCCGATAGGTCTTCATCTCCATCAGCTGGTTGAGCTGGGTCTTTTGCAGCCGCGGCAGCTCCAGATCCTCGAACAGCAAGTCCAGGTACTCGTCCTTGGAGATCTGGAAGACGAAATCATCGACTCCCTCTCCTTGATCCGAAGCCTGGCCCTCGCCACTCCCTTGGCCGCCGCCACCCCCTTTGGGCCGGTCAATCTTGTCACCAGATACGAACTGGTCGTTGCCTGGATGCACCATCTCCCGTTTGCCGCCATGACCCTGATGAAAATGGGGTTCCCCGATGTCCTTGGTCGGGATGCTGATGCTCTCACCCTTGTCCACGTCCTGAATGCTGCGCTTGGAGACAGCATCCGAGACCGCTTGTTTTATCTGCTTCTTGTAGCGGCGGATGAAGCGCTGCCGATTGACAGCGCTTTTGTTTTTGCCGTTGAGCCTGCGGTCGATAAAATGCGCCATAACTCCCCCTTGAACACGGCAGGGTCAGGATGACTTGCGTACCCTGAGATACCACTCGGAGAGCAGCCGCACCTGTTTACGTGTGTAGCCTTTCTCCATCATCCGTTCGACAAAGTTATCGTGCTTCTTCTGCTCCTCAGCCGAGGTTTTGCTGTTGAAGGAGATAACCGGCAGCAGCTCTTCCGTGTTGGAGAACATCTTCTTCTCGATCACGGTGCGCAGCTTCTCGTAACTGGTCCAGTTGGGGTTACGGCCTGCATTGTTGGCCCGGGCACGCAGCACGAAGTTGACGATTTCGTTGCGGAAATCTTTCGGGTTGCTGATCCCGGCAGGTTTTTCAATTTTCTCCAGCTCGCTGTTGAGAGACGCTCTGTCAAACAGCTGGCCGGTTTCTGGGTCACGATACTCCTGATCCTGGATCCAGAAGTCGGCGTAGGTGACGTAGCGATCGAAGATGTTCTGACCGTACTCTGAATACGACTCGAGGTAGGCGGTCTGGATCTCCTTGCCGATGAACTCGACGTAGCGCGGAGTCAGGTAACCCTTGATGAACTCCAGATAGCGATCGTGCAGCTCTTGCGGGAACTGCTCGCGCTCTATCTGCTGCTCCAGCACATAGAAGAGGTGCACCGGGTTGGCTGCCACTTCCGCGTGGTCGAAGTTGAAGACACGGGAGAGGATCTTGAACGCGAAACGGGTGGAAAGGCCGTTCATGCCCTCGTCAACCCCCGCATAATCCCGGTACTCCTGATAGCTTTTCGCTTTGGGATCCGTGTCTTTGAGACTCTCGCCGTCATAGACTCGCATCTTGGAATAGAGGCTGGAGTTTTCCGGCTCCTTGAGCCGCGACAGCACCGAGAACTGGCCCAGCAACTCCAGAGTACCCGGTGCGCATTTGGCCTCGGTCAGCTCGCTGTTGAACAGCAGTTTTTCATAGATCTTCACCTCTTCCGAGACGCGCAGGCAGTAGGGCACCTTGACGATGTAAACACGGTCGAGGAAGGCTTCGTTGTTCTTGTTGTTGCGGAACTGCTGCCACTCGGATTCGTTGGAGTGGGCCAGCAGGATGCCGTCGAAGGGGAGGGCGGAGAGCCCTTCGGTACCGTTGTAGTTCCCCTCTTGCGTCGCCGTCAGCAGCGGGTGCAGCACCTTGATGGGGGCCTTGAACATCTCGACGAACTCCATCATCCCCTGGTTTGCCTTGCATAGCGCACCGGAGTAGGAGTAAGCATCGGCATCATCCTGGGCGAAGTGTTCCAGCATGCGGATATCGACCTTGCCGACCAAGGAGGAGATGTCCTGGTTGTTGTCGTCCCCCGGTTCGGTTTTGGCGATGGCGATCTGATCGAGGATGGAGGGGTTCACCTTCTCCACCTTGAACTTGGTGATGTCGCCGCCAAACTCGTGAAGGCGCTTGGCGACCCAGGGAGACATGATGGGGCGCAGATAACGGCGAGGGATGCCGTACTCCTTCTCGAGGATTTCGCCATCTTCGTCGATGTCAAACAGGCAGAAGGGGTGATCATTCACTGGTGAGCCCTTGATGCGATAGATGGGCACTTTTTGCATCAGGGATTTGAGTTTCTCTGCCAGCGAGGATTTACCGCCGCCAACCGGTCCGAGCAGATAGAGGATCTGTTTCTTCTCTTCCAGACCCTGAGCGGAATGTTTGAGATAGGAGACAATCTGTTCGATGGCTTCTTCCATGCCATAGAAGTCTTTGAAAGCGGGATAACGCGCGACGACGCGGTTGGAAAAGAGACGGCTGAGACGTGGATTGGTCGAGGTGTCGATCATTTCCGGCTCGCCGATGGCGGTCAGCAGACGTTCGGCGGCAGAGGCGTAGCAGGATTTGTCCTGTTTGCACATATCCAGAAACTCCTGGATGCTGTACTCCTCCTCTCTGGCCTTCTCATACCGCTGTTGATAGTGCTCGAAGATGCCCATAACTTAGCCCTCGTTATAGTCGCTTGCCCTGAAAAAGAGTGGATCACTACTTTTGTTCTGTTTACCTCTTAAGCCTAGTCAACAGCCCCCAGTAATCCATCGCCATCATTGGTTTAAGTTTGTGCGGGAGCTTCCCGATCCTCGTGCGGGAAGAAGCAGTAAGTGACATACCTATGTTACTGACTGTTAAATTATTTTTGCCACGACAGTGATGCAAATGTCAAAGACATAAAAAATAAATCTTTGTGTGCCAGAGGGAGAAAATGGTGACGCTCTGTTTTGTCAGGGGGCGGTGCCAGCAAGGGCAAGGGCGGCAGGGAATAGAGGGTAAAAAGACGTGTCGCTTACGTCAACGTAATGTTACTTGCTTGGTGCTTTTGCTCTAATTTTTACATTGACGCTACATTCTGGCTGCTCTAGATTGGTCCTGTGTCGAGCAGTCATCGCTTTAGCAAGAGAGTGGGTGATTGTGCAGATACTAAGCTCTGTTTAAGCACGTTTCCGTTGGCTTGACCCTCGCATCCGCGAGGGTCTTATTTTTTCAGCGCCTGAACGGCGCCAAACCTGCAAGCTCAGGATTCGGCGGGATAGAGGGCTGACACCACCGCCAGCACCTCGGCGAAGGGATGGTTCGCCAACTGGCCAAAACCGGCCAGATCCCTGGCCTTTAGACGGGTGGTCAGCGGGGTGGCGATGCCACACAGGAAACGGGTCAGGATCCTGGGATGGCGCTGATGGCACAGGGCGATCAGCGGATCGCACCAGGCGCGCAAACCGTGCTCGTTGGGCAAGCCCGGTGATGGCAACGGCGGCAACACGGCGATCTCTCCCCGGCAGACGGAACAGTGCCCGCAGCGCTCGGGGGCGGCGTCGTCGGCAAAATAGCGGGCAAGCTCATGGCTGAGGCAGGTGGTCGAGGTGAAAAAGGCCAGCAGTGCCTGAAGGCGGGCCAGCTCGCTCTGCTCTTTCTTTTCAAACAATCCATGCAGCTCTTCGGCCAGGGTCACGGTATCGATTTGCTGGCTCAGCACCCGATAGAGCTCGGTCATCTGCTTGCTTTCAAGCTCGATCCAACCCTGCTGCTGCAGGTAGTCCAGCGCCGCCGCGGCGCGCTGGCGTTCTCCCTGATATCCCTGCCACAGCGCCTCGAAGTCAATGGTGCACCAGGTGCGCGCCTGGGGGGCGCAGGCAAAGACCTGCTCCAGGAACTGGCGGCGTTCGGAATTGAAACGAGCGAGGATCGCCTGTTTTTCCAGTACGAACCTGAAACGGTACTCGGCAAAGTAGCTGTAGGCCGGTGCAATGACCCCCGCCATCTCCAGATAGACCAGCAGGGTCTTGAGGGGCAGTTGGCGAATGTTGGTCTCGTTGGAGAGGCGCAGCAGGCTGAATTCCCACTCGGCGCCGCTCTGGCGCACGATATCGAGCAAGTGCGCGATGGCGTCCCTGTCCGGCGTATCCCCATAGACGAAGTTTTCCAGTACCGGCAACTGGGCGCGGCTCGCCAGCACGGTGCAGCGGGAGGGAAGCCCGTCACGTCCGGCGCGGCCTATCTCCTGGCTGTAGTTCTCGATGGACTTGGGCAGGTCGTAGTGAATGACCCGGCGAATGTCGGCCTTGTCGATGCCCATGCCAAAGGCGATGGTGGCCACGATGCAGTCGAGTCTGCCAGCCATGAAGTCATGCTGGATCTGGCTGCGCAGGGCGGGATCGAGCCCCGCATGGTAGGCGCATGCCCGGATGCCGCTGGCCTGTAGCTGCGCGGCGCACTGCTCTGCGCTGTGTTGCAGAGTCACGTAGACGATGGTGGGGGCGGCCGGATTCCGGTGCAGCTCCTCGCGCAGCCAGGTATCGCGGGCACTGCCGGCCAGCGGGAGGACGGCCAGATCCAGATTGGGTCTGTAGAAACCGGTGACCACCAGATCGTCCCGGTCGATGGCAAATTTTGCCTGCATGTCCGCCATGACGGCCGGGGTGGCGGTGGCGGTCAGCAACAGCACCTGGGGAATGGCCAGTTCACGGCGATGATCCGGCAGCTTGAGGTAGTCGGGGCGAAAGTTGTGGCCCCACTCCGAGATGCAGTGGGCCTCGTCCACCACCAGCAGTGACAGGGGGATGTGGGCGATGAAGCGGCGAAAGCGCTCATTTTTGAGGCGCTCCACCGAAATCATCAGGATCTTGAGCTTGCCATCGCTGGCCTGCTGCATCACGCGCCGGCTCTCTTCCGCTGTCTGGCTGGAGTCCAGAGTGGCGGCGGCGATCCCCTTGCTGCGCAAAAAGGCGAGCTGATCGTGCATCAGGGCCAGCAGGGGAGAGATGACCAGGGTCAGGTGGGGCAGTGCGAGGGCGGGCAATTGATAACAGAGGGATTTCCCCGCGCCAGTCGGGAAGATGGCTGCGGCGCTCTTGCCGGCCAGCAGACGACTGATCACCGCTTCCTGCCCGGGCCGCAAGCGATCAAAGCCGAAGTGTCGGGTCAATAAAGAGGTGATCATGGCAAGGCTCCCTGAAAAAGGGCGTCATCATATCACTTCTGGCCCAGTGGTGGCCGATGATCGGACTGGTTTGGTGACATTTTGACCGTGGTTGATATTGTGTTATCACATTGTTGTAGATTTTTTGTGAGGTAACCCTGATATTTTTCAGTGATTATGTGGAAAAAAACCATGGCAGATGGGATATTCTTGTCCGCAACCCCACGCGAACGGGACAGATCCACCAGAAGAGCTGCCCACGGCGTCACCGTCAACGGACCGGTGCCAATGCGCGGGGCTGGTTGCCAACAGGACTAATGATTCACGCACCATGAGTGCACAGGGACTACTTGATGACACAACAACACCCCCTCATTCGACTGGTCAACAGCACCAGTCTGGTTAGCCAGATCCTAGTCGGTCTGGTATTCGGTATCCTTCTTGCGATGTTCATGCCCGAGTGGGCCAAGGCGGCGGGTCTGCTCGGCAGCCTGTTCGTCGGCGCCCTGAAGGCCGTGGCGCCGCTGCTGGTCTTCGTGCTGGTGATGTCGGCGATCATCGGCCACAAGCAGGGTCAGAAGACCAACATGAAACCGATCCTGCTGCTCTATGTGCTGGGTACCTTCCTGGCGGCTGCCGTGGCAGTGGTGGCGAGCTTCCTCTTCCCCTCCAACCTGCATCTGGTGGCAGGCGCTACCGAGATCACGCCGCCGGGGGGCATCACGGAAGTGCTGCAGACCCTGCTGTTCAACGTGGTGACCAACCCGGTGAAAGCACTGCTGGAAGCCAACTATATCGGCATCCTGGCCTGGGCCATCGGCCTTGGTATCGCCATGCGTCACGCCAATGAGAGCACCAAATCACTGATTTCCGATGTGTCCCACGGGGTTTCCGCCATCGTCAAGGCCGTGATCCGTTGCGCTCCACTCGGCATCCTGGGCCTGGTTGCCTCCACCCTGGCTGAAACCGGCTTCGATGCGCTGTTTGGCTATGCCCAGCTGCTGGTGGTACTGATCGGCTGCATGCTGTTCATCGCCTTCGTGGTCAATCCGCTCATCGTCTTCTGGAAGATCAAGCGCAACCCCTATCCCCTGGTGCTGACCTGCCTGAAAGAGAGCGGTGTGACCGCCTTCTTCACCCGCAGCTCCGCCGCCAACATTCCGGTCAACATGGCCCTGGCCGAGAGGCTGCGCCTGCCGGAAGACACCTATGCGGTCTCCATCCCGCTGGGGGCCACCATCAACATGGCCGGCGCCGCCATCACCATTACCGTGCTCTCCATGGCGGCGGTGCATACCCTGGGGATGGAAGTGGACATGGCAACCGCCATTCTGCTCTCCGTCGTCGCCACCATCAGTGCCTGTGGCGCTTCCGGTGTGGCGGGCGGCTCCCTGCTGCTGATCCCGCTGGCGTGCAGCCTGTTCGGTATCAGCAACGACATCGCCATGCAGGTGGTGGCCGTTGGCTTCATCATCGGGGTGTTGCAGGATTCCGCCGAAACGGCCCTCAACAGCTCCACCGACGTGCTGTTCACTGCGGCCGCCTGCATGGCCGAGGATGAGAGCCTGCTGGATGCCGCCCCGGTCCCCAGCCGCGAAGCTTGATCCCCTCAGACTTTCCGCTCTGCACAGGCGCCCTCTTCGGAGGGCGCTTTTTATTTGCGCGCGCGTCAGGCGCCCTGCACCTTCTCGCCGTGTCATGGCACTGACAGTGCTCGGATCCCCCTGTGTGATTTCCCGGGAGGGGCCCGTTGGCCGCCTTACGTGTTCTCGCCACCGCCAACAAGCCATTCCCTGTACCCGCGTGCCCGGCACTGCATTCGGCAGGGCATATCGGGCTGTTTGTGCTGTCAGCATGGCGGCCTGTGGCATCCCCTCTGGTGACCGAAGGGGTCATCTGCTCTTCGGACGCTGTACGGGAAGCCCGGTCAAGGCCCTCTCGGCGGTTTGCCTGCGCCCTGTGGCCGGTATTTTCCTTGAATGCCTTGAAGAAAGGCTCAATTGGGTGGGGATCTGGGCTCTCTGGGCTAAACCCCGAAGATCGGGCGTTCCTGGTAAGGACAAGGGCTCTGGTGTTCTGTCTGGCAAGGCAAATGGCGCGCAGCAGATGACGGGATAACGCTGCACGCCTTGGTCGTGTGCCATGGGGAAAGGAATATGAGCGGCAAGCTGTCACCAAGGGGAAAGAGAGTGGATGAAAGGGCTGTCTTTGATCTGAGGGGCTCTGATCATCTGAGTCCAGTGTCTGATGATCATAACGAACACAGCCCGGCAGAGGAGATCTGCCGGGCTGTGGGAGGCGCCGGGCCAGATGCTGGCCCGACGGTATCGCAGGAAGGCTTAGCCGACCAGTTGATAGAGGATGGCGGAGATGGCGATGAGGCCCATGGTCGCCACGAAGACGTTGCTGATCTGACCCTGGTATTTCGCCATGGCCGGAACGCGCTTGATGGCGTACATGGGCATGAGGAACAGGATGGTGGCGATGATGGGGCCACCCAGGGATTCGATCATCCCGAGGATGGAGGGGTTGATCACGGCCACGCCCCACAGGGTCAGGATGAAGAAGGCGATGATGAACAGCTCCACTTTCTTGTGGTTCGGTGCCTTGCCGGAGCTGCGCATGTTCTGGACGATCATCCCTTTCAGACCTTCACGGGCACCCAGATAGTGGCCGAAGAAGGAGGAGACGATGGCCACGAAGGCAACCAGCGGACCGAAGTAGGAGATGATGGGGCTCGCATGCTGGTTGGCCAGGTAGGAGAGCACGGCGATGTTCTGGGACTTGGCTTCTGCCAGCTGGGCCGGCGTCAGGCTCATCACGCAGGAGAAGACGAAGAACATCACGAAGCCCAGCAGAATGATGGCGGTGCGCTTGAGGATGGCGTCGGACTTGGCGACGGCATGCTCACCGTGACCACGGCGCTGAGCCAGGGCGAAGCTGGAGATGGCCGGGCTGTGGTTGAAGGAGAACACCAGCACCGGGATGGTCAGCCACAGGGTGGTGGCGAAATCCTTGGTGCTCGGCATTTCATTCAGGGCCGCACCGGTCCAGTCCGGGATCAGGTACAGGGAGATGCCCGCCAGAATGGCGATGAGCGGATAGACCAGGAACTCGGTCACTTTCAGCATCAGCTTCTCGCCAGCCAGCATCACGGACATCATGGCCATGATGAGCACGATGGAGAGGATCCAGCGCGGGGGCGGCGTCATCTGCAACTGGTTGACCAGGAAGCTTTCCACCGTGTTGGTGATGCCCACGCCGTAGATCAGCACGATGGGGTAGATGGCAAAGAAGTAGAGCAGGGTGATCAATTTACCGGCACCCACGCCGAAGTGCTCTTCCACCACCTGGGTGATGTCGGCATTGGGCTGCTTGGAGGAGAGCACGAAGCGCGCCAGACCACGGTGTGCCAGGTAGGTCATGGGGCCGACCAGCAGCGCCATCACTACCAGCGGCCAGAAGCCACCCATGCCGGCGTTGATGGGCAGGAACAGGATGCCTGCACCGACGGCGGTACCGAACAGGCTGATCACCCAGGTGTTGTCTTGTTTACTCCAAGCGCGAGATTGGACCGAGCTGATTCCTTGCTCCTGTGCGGCTGCAACATCCTGTGCGCCAGTGACAGTATTGGACATGTATCTCACCCCGAATGTGTGGTTTTAATTAGTCGGCGCAAGAATACTTTCTTTTTAATCAAAAATGTTGATCAAATTCACCTTTGTGCGGCTAAAACCCGTACTTTCTTGTAGAAATGTGATCAAAAGAATAAAAAATAAAAATTTATTTATCAAATGCAGTGTTATTTGAATGTTAGCTGGATAATTTCCCACCTCATCATGTTGTCGAAATGTTATGCCGAGATGTGTTGGGCAAGCTGGCGGATCATGCTGGCAGTGGCTCCCCAGATGAAAGATTGCTCCCAAGGGATCCAATAGATGGTGTGACGTCCGTCCGCCCTTGGCAGGCTCAGGGCTATGTGCTGCCCCGGATCCAGCACGTGGGCGAGGGGGACTTCGAAGGCCTGGGCCACCTCGTCCTGGCTCAGGGTCAGCCCGTAGCCTGGGTCGAGCATGGCGAGGACCGGCAGCACATCGTAGCGCGAGACGGTATTGAGAGGGGTGAGGCTGCCGATGATCCGGATCTGGGAGGGGGGAATGCCAAGCTCCTCCTCGGTTTCCCTGAGCGCGGTGTGAATGAGGTCCCGGTCTTCCGGGTCCTGGCGCCCGCCGGGAAAGCTGATCTGTCCCGGGTGGTGGCGCAGGGCGGCGCTGCGGCGCGTCAGCAGCAGGTGCAGGCCCTCGGGGCGCTCCACCAGGGGGATCAACACGGCAGCAGGTTTGAGCCCGGCCAGTGCCAGGCGATGGGCGGAGGCGGGGCGCTGCAGCAAAAAGCGGGTCAGCAGCTCGGCACTCGTCATCTCCATGGGTCTCCTTGTGTCGGCCCCGCAGGGCCGGATGGGATCAAAGGGCATCGAGCAGTGGCAGGATACGGGCCACCTTGTCGTAGGTTTCCTGATATTCGGCGTCGGGATCGGAGTCGGCGATGATGCCGCCCCCCGCCCAGCAGTGCAGCTGACCGGCTTCGACGATCAGGGTACGGATGCAGATGCTGGTATCCATCCTTCCGTGCTGACTCAGATAACCGATGCTGCCGCAGTAGGCATTGCGCCGCACCGGCTCCAGCTCCTCGATGATCTCCATCGCCCGGATCTTGGGAGCCCCTGTGATGGAGCCGCCGGGGAAGCAGGCCCGCAGCAGATCCACTTCTTGCCAGCGCGCATCCAGTTCTCCGTGAATGGTGGAGACCAGATGATGCACCGCCGGGAAGGATTCCACGGCAAAGAGATGCGGCACAGTGACCGATCCCGGCAGGCTCACCCGGCCGATGTCGTTGCGCAGCAGATCGACGATCATCAGGTTCTCCGATCTGTCCTTGTCGGCGCTGGCGAGTGACTCGGCCACCCTGGCATCCTGGGCGGGATCCGGGTGGCGAGGCCGGGTGCCCTTGATGGGCTTGGTCTCGATATGGCGCTTGTCGAGCAGCAGGAAACGCTCCGGGGAGAGGCTCAGAATGGCGCTGTGCGGCAGGCGGACAAAGGCGGAGAACGGCGCCTTGTTGGCGGCGCTCAGGGTTAGATAGGCGGACCATTCATCTCCCTGATAAGGGGCGCTGAAGCGCTGGGTCAGGTTGATTTGGTAACAATCCCCCGCCGCCAGATAGGCCTGGATACGGGCAAACTTGTCCCCGTATTCGGCCCGCGTCATGTTGCTCTGCCAGGGGCCGGTCAGGCGAAGGGGGAGGGTGGTTCGTTCGCGCTGCGCCATCAGCCAGTCGAGCCTGCGGGCGAGGCCGGCTTCATCACCCCAGTGGGCCAGTTGCCAGTGTCCCGTCGCGACATTTCGCAGCAGCGCCCAGTCGTAGATCCCGACCGCCATGTCGGGCACTTGGATGTCCTGTTGCGCCACTGCGGGCAGACGCTCGAATCGTCGGCCCAGATCGTAGCCAAAGAGTCCCAGGGCTCCCCCGATAAACGGCAATCCCGAGTCATCCTCAACGCGCTCCCCAAGCAGGGCTTGCTGGGTCTTGGCGAGCAGGGCGAGGGGATCGCCGTCATGATGGTGCTGGTGGTTATCCTGGGTGAGGCAGGTGCTGGTACCCCGGGTTTCCAGGGTGGCAAGCGGATCGGCGCTGATGATGTCAAAACCGTTGTCAGCCCCCAGGGGGCCGGCGGATTCCAGCAGGATGGCCCAGGGTTGGTGTTGCAGGCAGGCAAACCAGGTGTGGAGCGAGGCCTGCGGGTCGAAATGGTGGATATGCAGTCTTGGTTTCATTTTTTGTTACATAGGCAACAGTTTGCGCCCGGCTCCCTAGCCGGTTCGGGTGGTCAAGCGTATCATGGCCGCCGGCATTTTTAAGAAAAACACCGTTATAAAAACACGCCGCAGTCTGCCGGCTCCAGGTGCATTTGCCACCTGCCGAAGGCCCGGCTCATATGGAAGCCCTTGCTCGCGCAAGCGATAACAAGGACCAGTGAGGATGATATGAGCATCATTAGAAAACAGGACTTTATCGATTCCATTGCTGACGCCCTGCAGTACATCTCCTTCTACCACCCCCTCGATTTCGTGCAGGCCGCCAAGGCCGCCTATGACCGCGAGATCAACCCGGCCGCCAAAGATGCCCTGGCCCAGATTCTGATCAACTCCCGCATGTCTGCCGAAGGTCATCGCCCGCTCTGTCAGGACACCGGTATCGTCACCTGCTTCGTCAAGATCGGCATGCAGGTACAGTGGGACAGCGACATGACGGTCCAGGAGATGGTGGATGAGGGCACCCGCCGCGCCTATACCAATCCGGACAACCCGCTGCGCGCCTCCGTGCTGGCGGATCCGGCCGGCAGCCGCAAGAACACCAAAGACAATGCCCCCGCTGTCGTGCACATCGACATGATCCCGGGCAACAAGGTGGAAGTGAGTATCGCGGCCAAGGGCGGCGGCTCCGAAAACAAATCGAAGATGGTGATGCTCAATCCCTCCGACGACATCGTGGAGTGGGTGCTCAAGACGGTGCCGACCATGGGGGCTGGCTGGTGCCCGCCCGGCATGCTCGGCATCGGCATCGGCGGCACCGCCGAGAAGGCGGCGGTGCTCGCCAAGGAAGCTCTGATGGAGCACATAGACATCCAGGAGCTGATTGCCCGTGGTCCCGAGACCACCGAAGAGAAGCTGAGGGTCGAGCTCTATGACAAGGTCAACAAGCTCGGGATCGGTGCCCAGGGGCTGGGCGGCCTGACCACGGTGCTGGATGTGAAGGTGAAATCCGCACCGACCCACGCCGCCTCCAAGCCCGTGGTGATGATCCCCAACTGCGCCGCCACCCGTCACGTGCATTTCGAACTCGATGGCTCCGGCCCGGCGGAGCTGACACCCCCCAGGCTGGAAGACTGGCCGGAGATCACCCGTGAGTCCGGTGGCAATGTGCGCCGGGTCAACGTGGATGGCATCACCAAGGCAGAGCTTGCCAGCTGGAAGAGCGGTGATACCGTGCTGCTCTCCGGCAAGATCCTGACCGGCCGCGACGCCGCCCACAAGCGCATCGCCGACATGCTGAAAAAAGGTGAAGGACTGCCGGAAGGGGTCGATTTCACCAACCGCTTCATCTATTACGTGGGCCCGGTCGATGCGGTGCGTGACGAGGTGGTCGGCCCGGCTGGCCCCACCACGTCCACCCGGATGGACAAATTCACCGACATGATGCTGGGAGAAACCGGCCTTATCGGCATGATCGGCAAGTCCGAGCGCGGCCCCAAGACGGTCGAGAGCATCAAGCAGCACCAGGCTGTCTACCTGATGGCGGTGGGCGGCGCCGCCTATCTGGTAGCGAAAGCCATCAAGAAGGCGCGCGTGGTGGCCTTTGCCGATCTGGGGATGGAGGCCATCTACGAGTTCGAGGTGGAAGACATGCCGGTCACCGTGGCGGTCGACTCCCAGGGCAACAACATCCACGAGACCGGCCCGGCCTACTGGTCCGCCAAAATTGCCGAGCTGGAGACCAAGCTGGCTTGATCAATCGGACTTCGATGCAAACGGAGGGCGATTAGCCCCCGTACAGCAGCATGTTGAAAGGCGACCCTCGGGTCGCCTTTTTTTGCGGGCCCCATTTGACGGTCTGGGCCTGAGCAAATTTACTGCTGCTGTGCTGCTGTGCTGCTGTGCTGCTGTGCTGCTTTGTCTTTGTCGCCATGGCATCCCGGGTCGGAAGCCTGGATAACCCGGTGGGCAATGCCGGCGCATTGGCTGTCACGCCGAAGGGGCGATCAGTGGTTCAGGTAGATATCCTGGCCGCCGTAGCTCAGTGCCCCACCCAGAGGGGTTGCGGGCTCGAAGAAGCGGGTCAGGACACCGGCACGCTGGCCCAGGGTGCTCAATGTGCTCCGGTCCAGGGCGACCTGTTCGGGCAGCCAGGTCAGCACGGCGGCGCAGTGACCATTGATCAGGCTCTGCTCCAGCAGGCGCTGCCAATTCTTGATCTTGGGGGCGTGCACGACAAGCACCCTGGCAGGATTGATCCCTCTGGCCTGCAATTGCGCGGCGGCGGGCAGACCGGGCGGGGCGACGAGCAGGATCCAGCCACTGTCAGACTGACTCAGTTGCCCCAGGGCATCCAGCAGCGGCGCTTCCTGATGGAGAGGGCCGCGCCGCTGCTCTTGTCCCATCTTGCTCTGATGACGAGTGGGCCAGGTGGTGATCAGACCGGCAGAGGAGGAGGGGGGGCAAAGATTCAGGGGCTGGCTCATATGTCGTTCCTGTATGAATAACCATGCTGTATGCGCATACAGTAGTTCTGTTCGCAAGGAGTGACAAGTCATTTGTGGCTAAAAGTGTGAGCCGATTAACAGGAGATGACTTTAACTACATGATTAAAAAGGATATTTATATCTTCCTTATACAGGGTGTTTTTTAACCTGTAGACAAACTTCGGGTCGGCGCTCATGGTTATACAGTCCTGTATAGGGAGAGGAGGGAGCGAGATGGACGTTAGTACCTTGCAACGACTGGATGCGAACATTCTGCTCGGGATCATCAACGAGAAGCTGCGGCTGGAGTGTGATGGTCTGGAAGAGCTGCTGGCTTACTACGACATGACAGAAGATCAGCTGGCTACCCGTCTGCAACAGATCGGGTATCACTACGACCCTATGAGCAATCAGTTCAAGGCACATGGTTAATTGAAATCAAAGGGTGCTCCGATTGGGGCATCCTTTTTATTACCTGACGAGGGGGTGTGAATTGAAAGCGCTTTCAATTTCTCCCTAGTCGGCGGTTATTTTCACGTATTTTCAGTCACAGGCAATCATTGAAAACCTATTCATGAAACTATCTTTTTTGTTTTCTTATATCACTATGATTTAAAACGAAATTTATATTTCATTCAGGCTGGCTCAAGGAAAGGGTTTTCATGGTGAAACTGTCATTTTTATGCGTTAAAGTGTGACTCACGTTAACTTTTAAACCCTTGGCTTTAGCTAGTATGCCCCCGCCGGAGCATATTCTGAGATAACAACAGCGCCGGTCCACCCGATGGGATGACATTTTTTATTTGTAACGAAGGAAAATGGTTTATGGCTACCAAGAAGAAGACAGACCAGGATCTCCAACTGGATAAAGATCAGCTCAAGGCGAGTATCGTGCGTCACCTGCGTTCTACCTTGGGTACAAGCGAACAGAAAGCCTCTCCGGATGCCTGGTGGAAAGCGACCGCTGCCGCCGTCAATGAACAGGTGTACGAGCGCCTGACCCGTACTCAGCAGGCTCACTTCAAGAAAGATACTCGTGCGATTCACTATCTCTCTGCTGAATTTTTGATGGGGCGTTTGACCTCCAACAACCTGCACAACCTCTCCCTCTACAAAGTCTGTGAAGAGGCGCTGGGTGAACTTGGTCTGGAACTGACCGATCTGTGTGAACAAGAGCCTGACATGGCCCTTGGCAACGGCGGCCTGGGTCGTCTGGCTGCCTGCTTCATCGATTCCCTGGCCACTCTGAACTACCCGGCGGTGGGCTATGGCATCCACTACGAGCACGGCCTGTTCCGTCAGGAAATTCAGGATGGCCGTCAGATCGAGCGTCCGGACTCCTGGCGCGAATATGGCAACCCCTGGGAGATCTGCCGCCCGGAATCGGTGCAGGAGATCCCGCTCTACGGCTACGTGGAGACCGTCTTTGGTGACAAGGGTGGCCTGAAGAAGGTGTGGCACGCCGGTCGCAAGATCAAAGGGGTGCCCTGGGACATTCCGGTGGTCGGCTTCGGTGGTCACACCGTCAACATCCTGCGTCTGTGGGAATCCCGCGCCTCCGAGTTCTTCGACTGGGACGTGTTCAACGCCGGTGGTTATATCGACTCCCAGGCCGAGAAGGCCCAGGCCGAGACCATCTCCAAGGTGCTCTACCCGAACGATGAGACCGACGCCGGCAAGGAGCTGCGCCTGATCCAGCAGTACTTCTTCTGCGCCTGCTCCATCAAGGACATCATGCGTCGCTACAAGCGGGTGCATGGCAGTGACTTCAGCAACTTTGCCGCGCAAATCGCCATCCAGCTCAACGATACCCACCCCACCGTGGCCATCCCCGAGCTGATGCGCGTGCTGGTGGACGAAGAGGGGCTGAACTGGGATACCGCCTGGGGCATCTGCTATCAGGTCTTCTCCTACACCAACCACACCCTGCTGCCGGAAGCGCTGGAGAAGTGGTCCGTCAGCCTGTTCGAGAAGGTACTGCCCCGTCACCTCGAGATCATTTATGAAATCAACGCCCGCTTCCTGAACGAGCTGGTGGAGCCCAAGTGGCCGGGCAACGATGCCATCAAGGCCAAGCTCTCCATCATCGAAGAGGGTGACGTGCGCAAGGTGCGTATGGGCAACCTGTGCGTCATCGGCTCCTCCAAGGTGAACGGCGTGGCCGAGATCCACTCCAAGCTGGTGAAGGAAGATCTCTTCCCCGAGTATGCCGAGCTGTGGCCCGAGAAGATGTGCAACGTCACCAATGGTGTGACTCCCCGTCGCTGGCTGCTGGCCTGCAACCCGGAACTGGCCGAACTCTACAACGAGGTGGTGGGCAAGGAGTGGCCGCTGCAACTGGACAAGCTGCGCAGCGTGGTGAAGTTTGCCGACGACAAGGCGTTCCAGCAGCAGTTCATGACCATCAAGCGCCACAACAAGGAGAAGCTGGTCAAGGTCATCAAGGCGGAAACCGGCATCGACGTGAGCGCGGAGGCGATCTTCGACGTCCAGATCAAGCGTCTGCACGAGTACAAGCGCCAGCAACTGAACCTCATCCACATCATGGCGCTCTACCGTCGCCTGCTGGCGAACCCGGACTATGACATGCATCCGCGGGTGTTCATCTTCGGCTCCAAGGCGGCGCCCGGCTACAAGCTGGCCAAGGACATCATCTACGCCATCAACAAGCTGGCGGAGCGGGTCAACAACGACGCCCGTATTCAGGGCAAGCTGAAAGTGGTGTTCATGCCGAACTACCGCGTGAGCCTTGCCGAGAAGCTGATCCCGGCGGCGGATGTCTCCGAGCAGATCTCCACCGCAGGTTACGAAGCATCCGGTACCGGCAACATGAAGATGGCGCTGAACGGTGCCATCACCATCGGGACGCTGGATGGAGCCAACATCGAGATCGCCGAAGAGGCGGGTGCCGAGAACTGCGCCATCTTCGGTCTGAATGTGGACGAGGTGAAGTCCCTGAAGGTGCGCGGCTACAACCCGTATGACTTCTACTACGACAACTCCGAGCTGAAAGCCGTGCTGGACTGGTTTGATACCGACTACTTCACGCCGGGTCGTCCGGGTGAGCTGGCCTCCATCAAGCGCTCCTTGCTGGAAGGGGGAGACCCTTACCTGACACTGGCGGATTTCGAGTCCTACTCCGAGGCGCACAAGCTGATCGATGCCTGGTACCGGGATCCGGCCCTGTGGGCGAAGAAAGCCATCATCAACTCTGCCACCATGGGCAAGTTCAACTCCGACCGCTCCATCCAGGATTACGTAGACCGTATCTGGAAACTGACGAGCTGCAGCGTCGGCTGATGTCTGCTCCTGTGAAAAACCCCGCGATGCGGGGTTTTTTTTCATCTGTCGGGCTGAGGGAGGCTCAGGGCCTGTCGACCACCCGGGTGTCCGCCGGCACCCGTTTCTTGCCGGTGATCATCGCCCTGACGAGATCACCCCGTACCAGACGATCCAGGGCGATGACGGCCAGTACATGGACGAAGATGGCCACCTGCAGCCCCTTGGCAAAGAACTCGTGGATCTCTTCCATGCGATGGGTGCCGGAGAGCGGCCCGTATTCGGTCATGATCCCGCTGGCGGCGGTGCCGACAAGGCAGGTCAACAGCAGCAGTATCATCAAGGACCCCAAAGGATTTTGACCGGCGTAGTAGGGGTGGCGCCCCTTGATCGTCTCCTTGAGATAGGTGATGACGCCGGTCGGTGTCGGCAGCCACTGGGCGAAGCGGGCATGATAGGAGCCGATGAATCCCCATACGATGCGCAGTGCCAGCAGTCCGGCCAGCGCATATCCCGCATAGCGGTGGTTGCGCGCCCCCTCTTCAAGGATGAAGAGATTCAGCACGCACAACAGCACAGTGGCCCAGTGAAATACCCTAACCACCGGATCCCATACCTTGATTTCACGGTTGTTCTGCATCGTCTTACCCATGAGGTGATCCCCTTGTCGTGATGTCCATGATCATCGCCATCGTCAGCCATGGCTGCGTGATGGCCGTTGTCAGCATCATGGAGGCGATTTCTTAAGTGCAAGTTAATGTCGCCGTGATGTCGCGGGTAGGGAGTGCGGTGGTTTCGGGGCGAGAAAAAGCCCCGGCGATGCGGCAATGCTGTTCAGATAAGCACATTTTTGACTAATTATTCATAAATGCGACTTGAGTTGGGGGAGCAAGGCTGTTTCCAGTCGATGTTCCTTCAGCCTTTATCCAGCGTGGCTTGCAATAGAAAGAGGGAGGCATCATGCCTCCCTCATTTTTTAGCCCTGATACTACGTGGACTGGAACTCAAATTCTCTTAAGTGAACAGCATTGCGGCGATGCGGGGCTTGGAGGGGCATTAGGGGGCGAACCTCAGTGGAGGATATCCCCCATGAAATAGGCCAGCATGGTCAGGATGACGGTGAACACCAGGTTCAGTACCAGGCCGGCCCGCATCATCTCCCGCTGCTGGATATGGCCGCTGGCGAAGACGATGGCGTTGGGAGGCGTTGCCACCGGCAGCATGAAGGCACAGGAGGCGCCGACGGCGATCAGCACGGAGACCACGATGGGGGAGACCCCCAGTGCCTCGGCCACCCCGGCGAACAGCGGCACCAGCAGCGCGGCAGTGGCGGTGTTGGAGACCAGCTCGGTCAGGAACACCACGAAGGCGGCCAGGCAGAGCAGGATCACGAAGATGGGCATGGAGGAGAGGCCGCTGGAGAGGTGCTCCGCCAGGAAGGCGTTGGCCCCGGTCTGCTTGAGGATGGCGCTCAAGGTGAGACCACCCCCGAACAGCAGCAGCACGCCCCAGTCGGTGTTCTGGTTGATGTCATCCCAGCTGGCGACGCGGCTGACGGCGATGGCCAGGATGGCGCCCATGGCGATCAGGGTATCGAACTGGGGAATGCCGCCCAGCGCCTTGGCAAGAGGCTGGGATCCAATCCACAGCAGCACCGTGGTCAGGAAGATGACCAGGGTCACTTTGCGCTGACCTGTCCACTCGATGGTGACCTGCTCGGTGCTGACCTGGTGGGAGAGATTGGGACGGGTCACCCAGTAGAGCAGGCCGATGCCTACCGGCATGAAGATGATCACCACGGGGATGCCGAACTCCAGCCAGTCGGTGAAGCCCAAGCCCATCTGGGCGGCGGCGATGGCATTGGGGGGGCTGCCCACCAGTGTGCCGATGCCACCGATGCTGGCGCTATAGGCGACGCCAAGCAGCACGAAGACAAGGGTGCGGCGCTCCTTGTGAACGTCCAGCCCTTTCAGCATGCCGAGGGCCAGCGGCATCATCATGGCCGCGGTTGCGGTGTTGCTGATCCACATGGAGAGGGCGGCCGTGATGGTGAAGAGCACGATGGAAGCCCAGCCCAGGTGTCCCTTGGCGAGCTGCATCACCTTGCCGGCGATCTGGGTGTCGAGTCCCTGCTTGGAGAGGGCTGCAGCGAGGGCAAAGCCGCCAAAGAAGAGGAACAGGACGGGGTTGGCAAAGTCGGTCAGCGACTTGCTCATGTCGAACACCCCGAGCAGGGTGGCGAGCACCGGGATGGAGATGGCAGTGATGGTGATGTTCACCGCCTCGGTCAGCCAGAGGATGGCGATGAAGATTAGGATGGCCAGCCCCTTGTTGACCATGGGGTCAAACGGGAGCCATGCCAGCATGGCGCAGAGCAGGAGCAGATCCAGGATGACGATCCCGGACTTGATGTCCAGCCAGCGTGAGGGGGGAGTCGGAGGTACAGCCGATGTGTGCATAACGTTCTCTCGGTTAATTTATGGTTGTTGTTGTGATGCCGAGGTTACATATATCCCCCTGTTTGAAACAGGGGGATATGGTCAAATCATGTGGCGACTCACAGAGTCAAGTGAAGATGGATCTTCAATCAAACAGAAATGAAACATTTTATTTTCATTTGACAGGGGAGGTGAAGGAGAGCAGCCACTCCTTGAACAGGCTCTTGGGCAGGGAGCCGCTGCGCTGTGCCAGGATCTCCCCCCGCTGGAAGACCATCAGGGTAGGAATGCTGCGAATGCCATAGCGACCTGCGATGGCGGCCTCCTGCTCGGTATCGAGTTTCACGAAGCGAAGGCGGGGCTCAAGCTCCCGGGCGACCTCCTGAAAGACGGGGGCAAACTGCAGGCAGGGGCCACACCAGCTTGCCCAAAAGTCCACCACCACCGGGATGTCGGACTGGATCAGGGCATCGAAGCTGGCCTGACGCCCCGCCACCGGGGTTTGTTCGAAGAGGGCGTGACGGCAGCGGCCACACTTCGCGTTTGAGTCTGCTTTTTCGACAGGCAGGCGGTTGCGGGTAAAGCATTGGCTACAATAGGTGGTGACAAGTGACATAATTGCTTCCTTATTTCATGGCCCGGCAACATCTTTATTGCAATCAGAGCGCCGACTAACGGTAACATAGCACTCAGTGGTTTTTCACAGTTGGCCTCCGGCCGTGACCTGATGTCACCGGATGGCCGACCATGACATGAGAATCGAGACGGGATGAAGAGTGTTGCACGGGGCAATCGTGTTGTCTTTGGCCTTATCATCGTATCGCTGGTGGGCTTTTCTGCCTATTGCTGGCAGTTGCTCAGCCAGCAGCAGCGTGCCTTCGATTTGAGCGTGGCGGCTGAGATGGTGCTCAATCGGGTCAATACCGATACCGTCTATCTGCTGGGGCGCGAGAAGGCCAGCGATGGCAGCGTACAGCAACGTCTGAGCCTGCTTTCCAGTCACCTGGACAGGTTCGTCAGGCTGGTGCACGAGGATCCGGAGTCGGTGGACGACCCCGGCTCCCAGGCGTTGCAGCGGGACATCGACGGTTATCTGCTGGATCTCGCCAGGCTTTACACCATGGAGATGACCATCGAGTATCTGGCTCCCCGCTTCCAGGGCCAGCTCAAGGCGTTGCAAGGCACCCTGCCGGTCGGTGAGGCGCAGTACCGCGACCTTACCGAACTCATGCGCCTGCACCACTACCTCCGACGCAGCTGGGATCAGAACGAGCAGCGGCAACTGTTGCAACTCCAGCAGCACCTGCTTGACCGCTATGGCGAGCAGCCGAGGGTCACGGCCCTCGTCCGGCTGGGCCAGGAGTTCAATCAGCAGGTGATGGAGTACCATCGCCTGCGCAATCAGGTGGTGGAGATGAAGGGGCTGAGCTCACTGCCCGCCTGGAAGCAGAGCAAGCTGGAGCGGGCCTCCTCCCTCAAGAGCCGCTTCTACCTGATGGTGCTGGGGGGGGCGCTGCTCTGCTTCTCGCTGGTGGCCGCGACCCTGTGGCGTCGCAACCAGAAGCTGAGCGAGCTCTCTCGCCATGCCGCGCTGCTGGCCCAGGCCAAGAGCGACTTCCTGGCCAACATGAGCCACGAGATCCGCACCCCCATGAATGCCATCATCGGCTTCAGCGCCCTGGCACTGCAAACCAGTCTGGATCCCCAGCAGCGGGACTATCTCAACAAGATCAGATCCTCGTCGGACACCTTGCTGCTGCTCATCAACGACATTCTGGATCTCACCAAGGTGGAGTCCGGCAAGTTGACCTTGGAGGAGATCGACTTCGATCTCAGCGAGCAGCTCGACTCCCTCGCCGCCATGTTCGCGGATCTGGCGGAGCGCAAGCACATCGAGGTCATCATCAACAAGTCTCCCGCCGTGCCCGACTTTCTGCGCGGGGATCCGCTGCGCCTCGGTCAGGTACTGGTCAACCTGGTGAACAATGCCATCAAGTTCACCGAGCGGGGCGAGGTGGAGGTGGCCATCACCCTCACCAGCCAGCATCCCATGCGGGTCTGTTTCAGCGTGCGGGATACCGGCATCGGCATCGCCCCGGAGAAGCAGGCCCAGCTGTTCCAGCCCTTTACCCAGCTGGAGGCGGGCAATACCCGCAAATATGGCGGCTCCGGGCTTGGCCTCAACATCTCCCAGCGCCTGGTGGGGCTGATGGGCGGGGAGATCACCGTGCAGAGCAAACCCGGGGTGGGCTCCACCTTCCTGTTCGAGATCCCCATCTCCCAAGCGGTGTACGGGGTCTCGGGGCGCCGGGTCTTCTTCGATCACCAGCCCCTGATCCTGATGATGGATGACAATGAGCTGGTGCTGGAACTGGCCAAGGACATCCTGGGGCGGGCGGGGGCGTCCGTCATCACGGTCAACAGCCTCTCCCGCGCCCGTCAGGTGCTGCGTGAAGAGGGGCATCACATCCGCCTCGCCATCCTCGACTGGCGCATGGGTCAGGAGGATGGCCTGGACTTGGCCCTCGAGATGTACCAGCACAGCCAGTGGCGGCGCCTGCCTGTCCTGATGACCAGCGCCTGGTCCAGGGAGGGGCTGCACGGGCGGATGGAAAGCATGGGACTGACCCACTTCCTGGCCAAGCCCATGACCGAAAACGCCTTGCTGGCCAAGGTGGACGAACTGCTCAACGGCAGCTCCCATGACAGCAAGGTCCGCCAGGCGGAGGCACAGGGGGATCAGCAGCAGTTCCGGGAGCTGCTGCGTGGTACCCGGGTGCTGCTGGCCGAGGACAACCGGGTCAACCAGCAGCTCATTCTGGAGTACCTGCGCCGGGTGGAGGCCAAGGTCACCGTGGTGGACAACGGCCGCGAGGCGGTGGAGCAGGTGGCGGAGCAGCCGTTCGACGTCATCCTGATGGATCTGCAGATGCCGGTGCTGGACGGGCTGGATGCCACCCGCCAGATCCGCAAGATGGTGGACAAGCATGATGTGCCCATCATCGCCCTCACCGCCAGCGCCATGCCGGGGGACAGGGAGCGCTGCCTTGGCGTCGGCATGAACGGCTATGTCACCAAGCCGGTGAGCAAGCTCGATCTCTACAACAACCTGCTGCAATGGGTGAAGAGCAGCGGCGGGGAGCCCAAGGTGCCCATCGAGGTCAAGCCGCCGGCCCTCATGGGCGTGCTGGATCTGGAGGATGCCCTGCGCCGGCTGGAGCATGACAGGGAGGCGCTGCAGATCCTCTTCAAGCTGTTCCTCTCCGAGCACAAGGACGATCTGTGGGACATCCGCACCGCCCTGCGTCGCCAGCAGCCCGAAGTGGCGTGCCGCTTGCTGCATACCCTGAAGGGGGTCTCGGCCAACATCTCCGCTTCCCGCCTGCAACTGCTGGCCGGGGAACTGGAGTGGCGGCTGCGGCTGCAGGAGGAGCTGAGCGAGGGGGAGCTCAACCAGTTGCAGCAGGTCTTTACCCAGACCCGGGAGGAGGTCTCCCACTTCCTGCTCACCGGGGAGCAGCAGGAGTCGGTCGCTTTCCCGTTTTCGCCCCCCGACAAGCGGCTCTGAGGGAGGGCAAGATAGCAATCGTTCTCAAGTCACCCGCTTCAGGCTATGATGACCCACTCGTTCGCCCCCGCCAGGGGGCGATTGTATTGAGCTTCTCTTCATGATCACGCGGCAGCGCGCCGCGACCAAGGACTTCTCTGTGAGCGTATTTTTGCGGCTTGGCTGGTTTTTCAAGGATCAGTGGCGGCGTTATCTGGTGGCCATCTCCCTGCTGATGCTGGTGGCCCTGTTTACCGTGATCCCCCCCAAGGTGGTGGGCTGGGTGGTGGATGGCATCGCCAAGGGTGACCTGGACAGCGGCACCCTGACCGGCTATCTGGCGGGGCTTTTTGGCCTGGGACTGCTTATCTACCTGCTGCGCTACGTGTGGCGGGTCATGCTGTTCGGTGCCTCCTACCGGCTCGCCTACGTGCTGCGCAACCGGCTGTTCAGCCACTTCACCCGCATGAGCCCGGATTTCTACCAGCGCCACCGCACCGGTGATCTGATGGCCCACGCCACCAACGACATCCAGGCGGTGGAGATGACCGCAGGGGAAGGGGTACTGACCCTGGTGGACTCCTTCATCGTCGGCATCCTGGTGCTCTCCATCATGTGCAGCCAGTACTCCTGGCAGCTGACCCTGCTCTCCCTGCTGCCCCTGCCGGTGATGGCCTTCTTCATGAACCGCTTCGGGACCCAGATCTACAAGGAGTTCAAGGCGGCTCAGGGGGCCTTCTCCCGCCTCAACAACAAGACCCAGGAGGCCCTCTCCGGGGTGCGGGTGCTCAAATCCTACGCGGTCGAATCCCTAGAGGACGAGGGCTTTGCCGAGCTGACCCGTCAGGCGGGGGAGCGCAACATGGCGGTGGCCCGCATCGACGCCAAGTTCGACCCCGTGATTTACCTGTGCATCGGCTGCTCCTATTTTCTGGCTGTCGCAGGGGGCAGCGCCCTGGTGCTGCAAGACAAGCTGACTCTGGGGGAGCTCACCAGCTTCACCATGTACCTCGGCCAGCTCATCTGGCCCATGTTCGCCATCGCCTGGCTGTTCAACATCATCGAGCGGGGCAGCGCCGCCTACTCGCGCATCGAAAGCCTGCTGGGGGAGCACAGCGACATCGAGGAGCCGGCCCATCCCATGGCGCTGGCCTCGGCCTTTCCCCTGCGGGTGCTGGGGCTGGGCTACCGGCTGGAGCAGCGCACCCTGTTGCAGGGGGTGGATGTCACCCTGCAGGCTGGCGCCATGCTGGGGATAGTGGGACGCACCGGGGCAGGCAAGAGCTCCCTGCTCAAGCTGCTGATGCGCCTGGCCAACCCCACGGCCGGGGAGATCCGCATGGGGGAGGTGCCCATCTCGCAACTGTCGCTGGGTGAGCTGCGCAGCCAGTTTGCCTATGTGCCCCAGGAGCCGTTTCTGTTCTCCACCACCATCGCGGCCAACATCGCCCTGGGCCGCCCCGAGGCGAGCCGGGAGGAGATTGAGCGGGTGGCGCGCATCGCCTGCGTTCACGACGACATCAGTCGCTTCCCCAAAGGGTATGAAACCGAGGTGGGAGAGAAGGGGGTGACCCTCTCCGGCGGTCAGAAGCAGCGTCTGGCCATCGCCCGCGCCCTGCTGCTGGATGCCCCTATCCTGGTGCTGGATGACGCCCTCTCGGCGGTGGATGCCCACACCGAGCAGCAGATCCTGCTGGCCCTCAAGGTCCACAAGCGCACCCTGGTGCTGGTGAGCCACCGCATGACGGCGGTGGAGCAGGCGGACGAGATCCTGGTGCTGGAACAGGGCGCGATCAGCGAGCGGGGCCGTCACGAGACCCTGATGGCCAGGAACGGCTGGTACGCGGACATGGTCCGCTACCAGCGCCTGGAGCAGGACGTGGAGGAGAGCCTGTGAACAGGATGACAAGGCCCCTGGTTTCCTTCACCCCCCGCCCGGCTCCCGCGAGCGGAGAGGGGAGCAAAGAGAGTCAATTCCCGTGGAACGTTGCGCTGGAGGCAAGTCTGTGAATCCAACCATCAAACGGCTGCTCGCCTACTGCGCCAGCTACCCCCGCTGGCTGGTGCAGGCGGGCATCTGCCTGCTGCTCGCCACCGGCGCCGAGGTGGCGGGTCCCTTGCTCATCAAGCTCTTCATCGATGACTACCTGGCGCCGCGCCGGCTGGAGTGGGGCATCATCGCCGCCCTTGCCGCCGGTTATCTGGGGTTGCAGGTGTTGTCGGCGGCCGGCTTCTACCTGCAATCCCTGCGCTTCAACCGCATCGCCCAGGCGGTGGTGCAGCGTCTGCGCGAGCAGGTGTTCGCCACCGCCATCCGCCTGCCTGCCCGCTATTTCGACAAGCACCGCTCGGGCTCCCTCATCTCCCGCATCACCAACGACACCGAGGCGATCATGAACCTCTATGTCCAGGTGATAGGGCTCCTGGTGCAAAAAGTGGTGCTCCTGTGCGGCATCCTGCTCTCCATGGCGCTGCTGGACTTTCACCTGATGCTGGTGTGCGCCACCCTGCTGCCGGCGGTGGGGGCCGTGATGTGGCTCTACCAGAAACTGAGCGTGCCCGTGGTGCGGGCGACCCGATCCTTGCTCTCCGACATCAACAGCCGTCTCAACGAGTCGTTGCAGGGGATGCCGGTGATCCAGGCCATGGTACAGGAGCGCCACTTCGCCATTGCTTTTGCGGGGGTGAACCAGCAGCACTGGCAGGCGCGGATCAAGAGCCTCAAGATCAACGGCATCCTGCTGCGCCCCCTCATCGATCTCTTCTACATGATGGTGCTCATCGGTCTGCTGGCCCTGTTTGCCCACGAGGGGCTGAGCACGGCGGGGGCCATTCAGGTGGGGGTGCTTTACGCCTTCATCAGCTATCTGGGGCGGATGATCGAGCCCCTCATCGAGATGACCAACCAGCTCAACCAGTTGCAGCAGGCCATGGTGGCGGGGGAGCGGGTATTCGCCCTGCTCGATGAAACCCGCGAGAGCACCGACGGGGAGGTGCGCCCCCTGGAGGGACGGGTACGCTTCGACGGGGTGGGCTTCTCCTACGACGGGGAGCAGCAGGTGCTGCAAGATGTGAGCTTTGCCACCCGGCCGGGCCAGATGCTGGCGCTGGTGGGCCACACCGGCAGCGGCAAGTCCACCATCATCAGCCTGCTGATGGGTTTCTACCCCCTGGATCGGGGGAGCATCCACTTCGATGATCACCCCATGAACGGCCTGGCTCTCTCGGCGGTGCGCCGCAGCATCGGCCTGGTGCAGCAGGATCCTTTCATCTTCGTCGGCACCCTGGCCGAGAACCTGCGCCTTGGGCGTGACGGCATCGAGGATGGGCGGCTCTGGCAGGCCCTGGAGGAGGTGCAGCTGGCCGATTTCGTGCGCCGCCTGCCCGATGGCCTGGCCACCCTGATGGAGGAGGGGGGCAAGAACCTCTCCGCTGGCCAGCGCCAGCTGCTCTCCTTTGCTCGCGCCCTGGTGGGGGATCCGCGCATCCTCATCCTGGACGAGGCGACCGCGAGCGTGGACTCCCAGACCGAGCTCGCCCTCTCCCAGGCGCTCTCGGCGGCACGCCGTGGCCGCACCACCATCGCCATCGCCCACCGTCTCTCCACCATTGTGGATGCCGATGAAATCCTGCTGCTCTCCCGCGGGTGGGTGAGCGAGCGCGGCACCCACGGCGAGCTGATGGCGCTGGGGGGGCATTATGCCCAGCTGTTCGAGATGCAGAGCCAGGGGGCCTGGCTTGAAGAGAAACGGGCCTGAGGCCCACCTAAAAAAACAGCCGGCATCTGCCGCAATGCTGATCAGTTAAGGATCCATTGACCGATCCTTCTGCTGTAGGACAATCCGGAACCAATCACTGGTTCCGG
>NZ_JAPCIQ010000035.1:0-38708 GCF_027707405.1 Aeromonas sp. QDB68
GGGGCATGCAGTCGTGGCAAGCCCTCCGATGCCATATCGGCTCTTGAAGCTGGCTGAGGGTCATGGGTAATCAGGTAAATTAATGTCTGTGATTTCTGCCCAGCGGTTCACCCTTCTCGCCCCCCCTGCCCCCGCCAAAGCGAGGGCAGCTTGGCCCATCAGGCCAATGCGCACACCCCAAAACAGGACGGGTCGGCCCTTGCCAGGCTGCCAAGCCAGATGAAACCCGTTACAGTGTGAACATGCCCCAATGGACGGGGTACTCATGGAGCCAGGTATGGCAAGACAGCTCTCTTTTCACACACTTTCCTTGCTGGCGGTTATTGCCGGCGTCTCTGCCGGTCTTGTGACAAAGGCCCGTGCCAGCGACGAGAGCCTGGTTCAACAGCGCGCCAACGCCGTCGTCTCCCTGATGAGCTACGCCGTGGTGCCGGATATCACCGCCAGCAACCTGAATATCGGCAGCGGCACCAACGACACCTCCGCCCTCACCATCACCCAGTTCGGGGGTGGCGCCACCCTGAGCGAGGATGTTCCCCTCTATCTGGAGGGCACCCTGGGTTACAGCCGCTACGATCCCCAGTTTGTGTTCACCGATGGCAACGAGACCCGCACCATACCCACCAAATGGAACAGCCTGAGCGCCACCGGCGGCATCGGCTGGGATATCGGCGTCCACCGGGATCGCTTTGGTGGCAATCTGGTGCTGCGGCCCATCGCCAATGTCACCCTGGGCACGGTGGCCAGCGACCTTCGCATCGGGGCCGCCCTGCTCGAGCACAGGAGTGGCCAGAATCTGGACTTCCTCGACGGCGGCACCCTCAATGTCTATGGCCTCGGCGGCTCATTGATGCTGGACTATGAACTCTTCTCCGCCGCCCAGGACATCGATGCCGAGCTGCGCTACTCCTACCAGCATCTGCAAAGCTTCACCGGCACCGCCGAGAGCGTCAGCGGTCAGGCCGATGCGGAAAACCTCGGGCTTTACCTGCGCCGCCGCGCCCCCCTGTGGCACTGGACCCTGCTGGACAGGCCCCTTCGCTACGTGCTGGAAGGGGCCAGAACCGAATACCTGGGGCAGCAACGGGGGCAGCTCGGTTTCAACAGCCTCAACTCCCTGGGACTTGGCCTCGAACTCGACAGCAGCAAGTACGACATCTTCATCACCCGCACCCGGCTGGTGGCCCGCTATATGCTCAGCAACAGTACCAGCGGCTACTCCATCGGACTGGCGATGAGTTTCTAGCGCAGCAAGGCGACATGAACCGTCCCCATCACCAAATCTCTGACTGAACGCACATTTGACTCCATTGCCGCTATGAGGTCCCACCTGTATCTCCTAGCATGGGGATACGGACGGTGGGTGAAGACGTAAAGCAGAACCACGCCGGGGATTGTGGTCAGGCTGACTGCCTACTGTTGAGCAGAGAACACATGACATTTCCAGGGACAGGGAGCTTGTTATGGCCAAATTTCTGAATACCAGCGCAACCAACTATTTCCTCGAAGAGCTGATAAAGGATGCCAAGGAGCGGTTAATCCTGATCAGCCCCTTTCTCAAACTCAATGACAGGATCAAGGAGCTGCTGACCGACAAGAACCGGCTCAAGATCGATGTGCGGATCGTCTATGGCAAGAGCGAACTCCAACCGGAAGAGATCAGCTGGCTCAAGGAGCTCACCTATATCCGCACCAGCTTTTGCAAAAATCTCCATGCCAAGTGCTACCTCAATGAGGAGATGTGCATTGTCACCAGCCTGAACCTCTACGAATTCAGCCAGGTGAACAACAACGAGATGGGGGTGTTGATCCGGCGGGCGGATGACAGTGAGCTGTACCGCGATGCCTACGATGAAGCTCAGCGCATTATTCGGGTGAGCGAGGAGGTGCGCATCACGTTGGAGCGCGTCGCAAGCGACAGTGACCCGCAGGACAACGTGGCCGCCCATGCAGGTACAGCACCGGTTTGTCCAAAATGCGGCACAACCATGGTACTGAGGACCAGCAAACGGGGAGATACCAAGGGTAACAGCTTCTGGGGCTGCCCCGAATACCCCAAGTGTCGCAGCATCATCCCCATCGAGACCCATCCCTGACCGGGATCTGTGAAGGCTAAATCACATGGATATCACTGCTGCCATAGCGCCGCTGCTGACTCAGCTCTGGTTTCTCCTGCCACTGCTGTTGATTGCCACCCTGCTCAAAACGGCCTGGTTCAAAGGGATGGTCGGGGAGTGGTTTATCAATCTCTGTATTCGGCTATTTCTCGACAAGCGGGAATATCGCCTGCTCAAGGACGTGACCCTGCCCACCCCCCAGGGCAGCACTCAGATCGATCACGTGATCGTCTCTCGCTTCGGGCTATTCGTGATTGAGACCAAGAACATGAAGGGCTGGATATTCGGCAACCCGACCCAGAAAAGCTGGACCCAGCAGATCTATCGCCGCAAGCACAGCTTCCAGAACCCGCTGCATCAGAACCACCTGCACATGATGACCCTCAAATCCCTGCTGGGGCTCTCAGACAACCAGCTTCACTCCGTCATCTTCTTTATCGGCGACTGCACCTTCAAGACCCCTATGCCGCAGAACGTGATGAACCGCGGGCTCATTCGCTACGTCAAGGGTATAACCACGCCGGTATTGGCCGAGAGCGAGGTCGCTCACGTTGTCGACACCATTCAACAAGGGCGACTTGCCGCCAACTGGCAGACTCACAGACAGCATGTCACCCAGCTCAAGACTCGTCATGCCGACCCATCCGCCAACCATGTTTCCACCCGCGAACCTGTCAGGCAATCAGTTGCAAACCCACCCTCACAGAGCGTATCGCCACCGGACAATCCACCCCCGATCTGCCCCAGATGTGGCAGCACCATGGTATTGCGCACTGCCGGTAGAGGTGACAACAAGGGAAAACCGTTCTGGGGATGCCATGAATTCCCCACATGCAGGGGGACCAGAGCGCTGATGAAGTAGATGGGAAAGCTGAACGACGGAGGCATAAAACAAAGGCGGCCAATTGGCCGCCTTTGTTATTTCAGCAAATCAGCGGATCGTTGCCATCTTCTGCACGCAGCGCTGCTCGCGCTCATCCACCCGCTTGGCAAACCAGGCGGTGGTGAGATTGCGGGTGATCTTGGGGCTCTTTAGCTGGATACCGGGCAAGATGGCGCGGGGTTGCCGTGTCCCGGCCTGTTTGTCGGCCAGGGCGAAGACCCTGTGGTAGAGATCGCTTTTGGCAAAGTCGCTGCTGTCCCCCAGCTTCAGGCTCTGGTGAATGGCCTGCTTGCTCATGTTGACGCGGCTGGCAACGCTGTGGACCGCGAGTTCGGTCTTGCCGGGCAGATCCGAGTCGTAGCGGATGAGATCCCCATCCAGGGCCAGGGGCTTGCCACTCACCCGGCTTACCGCCGCCTGGAAGGCCGCATTGCGGCTCGCGTACCAGCCCGCATTGAAGTCGGCGAAGCGATAGAGGGTATCCGGGTAGTCCGCGGGATAGCCGAAGATGTGTTTGGTGCCAAACCAGATGCCGCCGCGACGAGTGAACACCTCGTGGCGAATGGACTCCTTCACGGGATAGGGGTAGCCACGGGCGTTGGCCTCAGCAAAGGCGACGCTCACCTGCATGGGGCCGCCGGTGCGTACCGGGTTGAGATTGCCAAAGAGCTGCTTGCCCATGGGGACGCTGCCTGTCATGTCTTCGAAGATCTCGCTCATCTCCCGCTCGGTGCGAAGTTTGTCGATGCGCTCGGCATAGCTCTTGCCGGTGGGGGATTGGATGGAGAGGGCCGTGCGCACCATGAACTCGGGGATGAGCAGCTTGCCGGCCCGGGCATTGATCTCCTTCCAGGCAATCTTGTTGAGGTTGGGCACCACGGGGTCCGCCTGATAGGTCGCCTCCTGCTCCGCCACCGCCAGCACGCTGCAGACGTTGTGATCGCTCACCGTCAGCCCCTGGGTGGTGAGCGCCGTCACCACGTCATTGGCCCAGCCTGGCTTGTCCACCACGCTGCGCGGCAGGAAGCGCACGATGCGGCTCTTCATGTCGGCCGGTTTTTGCGGCTGCATCGCCTTGGGAATGGGGCGCCCCGCCGGCGTCGCCGGGCTGGTCGGGGCGGGAGGCTCGCTGGCACAACCCGACAGCAGGGCAAGGGAAAGCAGTGACAGCCAGCGCCAATGGGCATCAAACAAGGAGTGAGAGGGGATCATGAAGGCTTCCTGAAGAGCGGGACCTGCCCCTCATCGCGAATGAGAGGGCTCGAATGCATGGAGGCGGACATTGTAGGGAACAAGTCTGACAAGATGAAGGCGGATGAACCGGCTGGCCCGCTGGCTGCGGCATTCCCTGGCGTCATCACGCCAGCTCCACCCGGTTGCGTCCCAGGTGCTTGGCCTGATAGAGGGCGAGATCGGTGCGCTGGAGCAGGGCATCCACCCCCTCCCCGCTCTGGCTGATACCCAGGGCAAGGCTCACGGTGAATCTTACCCCGTCACCTGAGACCAGCTCTTCGGTCGCGCACCTTATCTGCTCCGCCAGCGCACGGGCCTTGTCGCCCGTCATGCCGGGCAGCCAGATGGCAAACTCCTCTCCCCCAAGGCGTGCCACCACCCCATCCAATGGGCAGAGCTGGCGCAGCAGGGTGCTGAATTCACGAAGTACATTGTCGCCGATGGCGTGGCCATAGCGATCGTTGATCAGCTTGAAGTGATCGAGATCCAGCAGCAGGAACGGCGTCCCCTCCTCTCCGTGAGCCTCCAGCACGGCGCGAAACGCCCGGCGATTGGAGAGCCCGGTCAGCTCGTCTGACATGGCGAGGGAGGAGAGCCGCATCTGGGTGCCATACATCTGCTGCACCATCAGCAGCACACCCCAGGCCGAGGCCAGCATGCCGATCGTGCGCAGGCTATCTTCCACCGTGGAGAGCCACCAGGGCTGGAAATAGGCCTCATCCATCAGATCGATGACGCCGGAAACGAGCCAGAGGGTCAGCCCGCCTGTGAGGGAGAGATAGGTTTTCAAGGTGATCTGGGCACACTGCACCACCCAGAACATGAACAACAGGGTCAACACGTTGAGCGCTTCGGCCAGAGCCCCGACGGTATAGAGGTTGTGCTCCGCCAGGGGATCAAAGCTGGCCCCGTCCAGGATCCCCGTCAGCAGCAGCAGACAGGGCAGGCTCACCAGCGCGAGACGACGGCAGGGAGGAAGCGAGAAGAACCGGGCGGGGTGAACGGATAACCTGAGGGGAGTCTTCATCATGTTTTGGGCTCCAAGCGCGCATGTCTTCTATCCCGAATGGCAGCCGTTGGCTGCCATCGCCAGCGAACCCCGACGGCATTCCTGGTGGCAAATCACTGATATTGTGGGCCGATTTTTCCATAAAAAACAATCCCCTCACCATATGGGTCAGGGGATTGTTGCAACGGGGACGGCGCGATCTGCCGTGACATCGGGGTGGGCGGCCCTTCCCTGCTCGCCCTCACGGCAAGCGGGCAGTGCCGCCTCAGGCGCTCTGGCGCAGGGCCTGATGCTGGGCGGCGCCGTTGATCACCGCCTGCAGGGAGGCGTTGACCACGTCGCGACCGACGGCGACGCCACACATCCGGGTGCCCTCGACGCTCAGCAGCACATAGGCGGCGGCGCGGGATTCGGTGCCGGCGGTGAGCGCATGCTCGGAGTAATCCAGCACATCGATGTGCATGCCGGTCTGACGCTGCCAGCCGTTGACCAGGGCGGTGATGGCTCCCTCCCCTTCACCGCACAGTTGCAGGGTGCCGTGGGGGGTCTGCAACTCCAGGCGCAGGCTCTCCTGACTGTCATGACCGAGCTGGAACCGCCCGATGCGATAGCCGTGGGCAGGCTCGAGATAGTGCTGCTCGAACAGGGTGCGGATCTGCTCCGGGCTGATTTCGCTGCTGCTCGCCTCAGCCTCGGCCTGCACCCGGCGGCTGAAGTCGATTTGCAGCCAGCGCGGCAGTTGCAGACCGAGGTCACGTTCCAGCAGATAGGTCACCCCTCCCTTGCCGGACTGGCTGTTGATGCGGATCACCGCCTCGTAGCTGCGACCAAGATCGGCAGGGTCGATGGGCAGGTAAGCCACGTCCCAGTAGTGATCCGGTTTTTCTGCCGCGAGAGACTTGCGGATGGCGTCCTGGTGGCTGCCGGAAAACGCCGTGTAGACCAGCTCGCCGGCATAGGGGTGGCGCGGGTGCAGGGCAATCTGGGTGCAGGCCCCCACGGTGGCGACGATGGCATCCATGTCAGACAGGTCCAGCTCGGGGTCAATCCCCTGGCTGTAGAGGTTCATGGCCATGGTGACGATGTCCATGTTGCCGGTGCGCTCCCCGTTGCCGAGCAGGGTGCCCTCGATGCGATCCGCCCCCGCCAGCACCGCCAGCTCGGCGGCGGCCACCCCGCAGCCTCTGTCGTTGTGGGTGTGGATGGAGATGCTCACCTCGGGTCGCGCCTTGAGGTGTCGGCAGAACCACTCCACCTGATCCGCAAACACGTTGGGGGTGCTCACCTCCACCGTGGCGGGGAGGTTCAGGATCATGGGACGGGCAGCGGCACGCCACTCGTCGATGACGGCGTCACACACCTCGACGGCGAACTCCACCTCGGTGCTGCTGAAGCTCTCCGGAGAATACTGGAAACTCCACTCGGTGTCCGGATTGCGGGCCGCATACTCCCGCACCCAGCGCGCCCCCTGCACGGCGATGGCCTTGACCCCGTCCTTGCCTGAGTTGAACACATAGTTGCGCTGGGTCGGGTTGACCGAGTTGTAGACGTGAACGATGGCCCGCTTCGCCCCCTTGAGGGCCTCGAAGGTGCGGGCGATCAGATCTTCGCGCGCCTGCACCAGCACCTGGATGGTGACGTCATCGGGGATGAGGTTGCGCTCGATGAGTTCGCGCACAAAATCGAAGTCGGGCTGGGAGGCCGCCGGGAAGCCCACCTCGATGTGCTTGAAACCGATGTGGGTCATCAGCGCCCACATTTGCAGCTTCTGGGCCACCGTCATGGGCTCGACCAGCGCCTGGTTGCCATCGCGCAGGTCCACGGCGCACCAGAGCGGTGCCCGCTCCAGTACCCGGTTGGGCCACTGGCGATCCGCCAGGTTGATCACGGGGGCACGGCGGTATTTGCGATGATCGAAGCTCATATTCAGATTCCCTTGACGGATGGGCGAGGCGCCGGACGACCGGGCCGACAGGCGGGTGGGGCAAGGAGGGGAAGCGGGTTGGTGCGGTAACACCGTCCCTGACGAGTCGCGCGGCGGTAACCCCGCGACCGGTTTTCCTGCGGCCCCCGTCGGTCACCGGGGCCGGCCACGGCAGCCGGATCGGGCTGCGGGCGCTGATCCTCTCGCACGCCACCTTTCGGTGTGTCGGCGCAGACGACCTTGTTTGTATGAGCACCCAGTATAGGGAGGTCGTGGGGGCGAGAGATTGCGAAGATTGCACCATTTCATGTCAATTAAGCAATATGGATGCAGTGAATACCCAATAACGGGGTGAATATCACCACCCATGATGGATTATTCGCCATCTCACCCATCTTCCTTGCTGGCGCCCCCCCGGAAGTGGCAGGGCGCAGGCAATAAAAAACCCCGCCATCGCTGGCGGGGTTTGCGTGCATCGAGCGGGCAGTGTGCTGCCGGTGCTCTTAGCGGTTGTTCACCTTCTCATGCAGCTCCTGCACCGAGTTCACATTGGCGGTGGCATCGACACTGATGGCCATGCAGGTGGCGAAGGCCGCATGCAGCGTGGTGGTGTAAGCCACCTTGTGCTGCAGGGCGCCACGGCGCAGCTGCTTGGAATCCTCGATGGCCTGACGACCCTCGGCGGTGTTGACGATGTAGGTGTACTCGCCATTCTTGATGCGATCCAGAATGTGCGGACGACCCTCGTGCACCTTGTTGACCAGACGCGGGTTGATGCTCGCCTCGCCCAAGGTCACGGCGGTGCCGTGGGTGGCGTCGAGGTCATAGCCCAGCTCCAGCAGCTTGGCGGCCAGGTTGACCACCCGTTCCTTGTCGCCGTGGCGCACGGACAAGAGGGCGCGACCTTCGCTCGGAACCTGGTGACCGGCACCCAGCTGCGCCTTGGCATAGGCCTCGGCGAAGCTGCTGCCCACCCCCATGACTTCACCGGTGGAGCGCATTTCCGGACCCAGCAGCGGATCCACACCCGGGAACTTGGCGAACGGCAGTACCACTTCCTTCACCGAGTAGTAGGGCGGGATGATCTCGGTGGTAAAGCCCTGTTCTTTCAGGCTCTGACCGGCCATGACACGGGCGGCAATCTTCGCCAGCGGGGCACCGGTGGCCTTGGAGACAAACGGCACGGTACGGGCGGCACGGGGGTTCACCTCGATGAGGTAAATCTCGTTGTCTTTCACCGCGAACTGCACGTTCATCAGACCGACCACGCCGAGTTCCAGCGCCAGCTTGCGCACCTGCTCGCGCATCTCGTCCTGAATGGCCTTGGACAGGGTGTAGGGCGGCAGGGAGCAGGCGGAGTCACCGGAGTGGATACCGGCCTGTTCGATGTGCTCCATGATGCCGCCGATAACCACATCGGTACCGTCGCAGATGGCGTCCACGTCCACCTCGGTGGCGTCGTCCAGGAAGCGGTCCAGCAGCACCGGCGACTCGTTGGAGACGCTCACTGCCTCGGCGAAGTAGCGGCGCAGGTCCTGCTCGTCATAGACGATTTCCATGGCGCGGCCACCCAGCACGTAGGAGGGACGAACCACCAGCGGGTAGGTGATGCGCGTGGCCAGTTGCACGGCCTGCTCCAGGGCGGTGACGGTGCCGTTTTCCGGCTGCTTGAGGCCGAGGCGCTCGACGGCGGACTGGAAGCGCTCGCGATCTTCCGCGCGGTCGATGGCATCCGGGCTGGTACCAATCACCGGCACGCCGTTCGCTTCCAATGCCCGCGCCAGTTTCAGCGGAGTCTGGCCGCCGTACTGGACGATGACGCCCTTGGGCTGCTCGACCCGCACGATTTCCAGCACGTCTTCCAGGGTGACCGGCTCGAAGTAGAGACGGTCGGAGGTGTCGTAGTCGGTGGAGACGGTTTCCGGGTTGCAGTTGACCATGATGGTCTCGTAACCGTCTTCGCGCAGGGCCAGGGCCGCGTGCACGCAACAATAGTCGAACTCGATGCCCTGACCGATACGGTTCGGGCCGCCACCGATGACCATGATCTTGTCGCGGTTGGTGGGGTTGGCCTCGCACTCTTCGTCGTAGCTGGAGTACATGTAGGCGGTGTTGGTGGCGAACTCGGCCGCGCAGGTGTCGACCCGCTTGTAGACCGGGAAGATGTTGTGGCGGGCACGCAATTTACGCACTTCACCTTCGGCCACGCCTAGGATCTTGGCCAGACGGGCGTCGGCAAAGCCTTTGCGCTTGAGGGCGCGCAGGAAGTCGGCGTCGAGACCGGCCATGCCGCGCTCTTTCACCTGCTCTTCCAGTTTCACCAGCTCTTCAATCTGCACCAGGAACCAGGGGTCAATCTTGGTCAGCTTGAACACGCCATCCATGGAGAGGCCGGCGCGGAAGGCGTCGGCGATGTAGAAGATGCGCTCGGCACCGGCATCCTGCAGCTCGTGACGGATGCGGGTCAGGGAGTCGGGGGCGTTGAGGTCAACCATGGGGTCGAAGCCGGTCTTGCCGGTCTCGAGACCACGCAGGGCCTTGTGCAGGGACTCCTGGAAATTGCGGCCGATGGCCATTACTTCGCCGACGGACTTCATCTGAGTGGTCAGACGGTCGTTGGCGCCGGCGAACTTCTCGAAGTTGAAGCGCGGCACCTTGGTCACCACGTAGTCGATGGCCGGCTCGAAGGAGGCCGGGGTGCGACCGCCGGTGATGTCGTTCATCAGCTCGTCCAGGGTGTAACCGATGGCGAGCTTGGCGGCGATCTTGGCGATGGGGAAGCCGGTCGCCTTGGAGGCCAGCGCAGAGGAGCGCGACACCCGCGGGTTCATCTCGATGATGACCATGCGGCCGTCTTTGGGGTTGATGCCGAACTGGACGTTGGAGCCGCCGGTCTCGACACCGATCTCGCGCAGCACCGCCATGGAGGCGTTGCGCATGATCTGGTACTCCTTGTCGGTCAGCGTCTGGGCTGGCGCGACCGTGATGGAGTCACCGGTGTGGATGCCCATGGGGTCGAAGTTCTCGATGGCGCAGACGATGATGCAGTTGTCGTTGCGATCCCGCACCACTTCCATCTCGTACTCTTTCCAGCCGATGAGCGACTCGTCGATGAGCAGCTCCTTGGTGGGGGAGAGATCCAGGCCGCGTTCGCAGATTTCGACGAACTCTTCGGTGTTGTAGGCGATGCCGCCACCGGAGCCGCCCATGGTGAAGGAGGGACGGATGATGCAGGGGAAGCCCACCATCTGCTGCACGCCCCAGGCCTCTTCCATGTTGTGGGCGATGCCGGCACGGGGGCATTCGAGACCGATGCTGCGCATGGCCTTGTCAAAGCGGGAGCGATCCTCGGCCTTGTCGATGGCGTCGGCGGTGGCGCCGATCATCTCGACACCGAACTCCTTGAGCACGCCATGCTGCTCCAGCGCCAGGGCGCAGTTCAGCGCAGTCTGACCACCCATGGTGGGCAGGATGGCGTCCGGGCGCTCTTTCTTGATGATCTCGCGCACCACTTCCCAGGTGATGGGCTCGATGTAGGTGGCGTCGGCCATCTCCGGGTCGGTCATGATGGTGGCCGGGTTGGAGTTCACCAGGATGACGCGGTAGCCCTCTTCTTTCAGGGCCTTGCACGCCTGGGCGCCGGAGTAGTCGAATTCGCAGGCCTGACCGATGACGATGGGGCCGGCGCCGAGGATCAGGATGCTCTGTAGGTCGTTACGTTTTGGCATGGCTCTCTTTATCCTCTTAGGCGCGATACTGCTTAATCAATTCAATAAAGTGGTCGAACAGACCGGCACAATCGTGCGGGCCCGGGCTCGCTTCGGGGTGACCCTGGAAGCTGAAGGCCGGACGGTCGGTGCGATGGATGCCCTGGAGCGACCCATCGAACAGGGAGACGTGGGTGGCACGCAGGCACTCGGGCAGGGTCTGCTCGTCCACCGCAAAGCCGTGGTTCTGGGCGGTGATCATCACGGTGTTGTCGTCCAGACTCTTCACCGGGTGGTTGGCACCGTGGTGGCCGAACTTCATCTTGATGGTCTTGGCGCCGGAGGCCAGGCCCAGCAACTGGTGGCCCAGGCAGATACCGAACACCGGCGTGTTGGTATCAAGGAAGGTCTTGATCGCCTCGATGGCGTAGTCGCACGGCTCGGGGTCGCCGGGGCCGTTGGAGAGGAAGATACCATCCGGGTTCATCGCCAGTACCTCGGCGGCCGGGGTCTTGGCCGGCACCACGGTCAGGCGGCAGCCACGGTCCACCAGCATGCGCAGAATGTTGCGCTTCACGCCGAAGTCGTAGGCCACCACATGGTATTTCAACTCATCGGCCGTCGGGGTGACATGACCCTTGCCGAGCTGCCAGCTGCCTTCAGTCCAGCTGTAGGATTCGCTCACGGTCACTTCCTTGGCCAGGTCCATCCCCTTCAAACCGGGGAAGGCGCGGGCCTGTTCGAGGGCATGGGCTTCATCGAGCTGCTTGCCGGCCAGGATGCAACCGGCCTGGGCGCCTTTTTCACGCAGGATGCGGGTCAGCTTGCGGGTGTCGATGTCGGCGATGCCAACGATGTTGTGAGACTTGAGGTAATCGGAGAGGGATTGCTGATTGCGGAAGTTGGAGGCCAGTATCGGAAGGTCCCGGATGATGAGGCCCTGAGCATGGACCTGACTGGACTCTTCATCTTCGCTGTTGGTGCCGGTGTTGCCTATATGGGGGTAAGTGAGGGTAACGATCTGACGGGAATAGGAGGGATCTGTGAGGATTTCCTGATAACCCGTCATCGACGTGTTGAAAACCACTTCACCAACGGAACATCCCTCGGCGCCTATCGACACGCCTTTGAACACAGTTCCATCTTCCAGCACTAGCAATGCAGTGTGATTCAAGACAACCTCCAGTTATTTAGCTTTAAATTCAGCAATTTACCTGGGTGTTGCGGGCTCGGTTCCGGTCTTTGACAGGACTCGAACCCGGCAGATTTCTGGCAAATTGGGCGCATTCTACTTAAAAACGATCTCATTTCAACGTCTTTTCTCGTTTGAAATGCATCTAAATTCAATAAACAAGCAACATTACCCATTATCTATGCACTCACTCGCTTTGCAACCCCCTCTTCAAAAAGAAAAGCCAAACACAGACCACAAAGCGGCGCCCGATGCCATGCAACGTACAAAAAACCAAATTTACCACTTAATAAACAGCAAGATAGAAAATTAAAAAATAAACAACACAACAGCAAAAACACCATTTGAAGCCAGAAAAGTGAACGCCAAGAATAGAAAACGTTTTTCTTGGATTGCATTTTTAGTCTATTTCACATCAAGGCGAAATGCCCCCCGCAGGGGAATATTGAGACCCAAACCCGTTACCCCTTGATGACATTTTTGTCGCAAGAGGGTGGCAGGCTTGTAAGAATGGCAGGATTTAGCGAGGTTCACTCAAAAAGTGATGATTAAGGCTCATTTCTACAAAAAAGTGACAAAAAACCCCGGCGGACCGGGGTTTGGCAACCAGTACGGGAGTCTGCACTCCCCCTGAAGTCGGTTTATTTCAGACCGAGCACATCCTGCATATCATAGAGACCGGCCCCTTGCTGGCCGAGCCACTTGCCCGCCCGCACTGCACCGTTGGCGAAGGTCAGACGGCTGGAAGCCTTGTGGCTGATCTCGACCCGCTCGCCGATGTCGGCGAACATGACGGTGTGCTCCCCCACCAGATCGCCGGCGCGGATGGTGGCAAAGCCGATGGTGTTGCGATCCCGCTCACCGGTGATCCCCTCACGGCCATAGACGGCGCACTCTTTGAGATCCCGGCCCAGGGTTTTCGCCACCACCTCCCCCATGGAGAGCGCAGTGCCGGACGGAGCATCCACCTTGTGTCTGTGGTGCCCCTCGATGATCTCGATGTCGGTGTACTCCCCCATCACCCTGGCCGCCTGCTCCAGCAGCTTGAACACCAGGTTGACCCCGACCGAGTAGTTGGAGGCGAAGACGATGCCGATCTGCTTGCCCGCCTCGTGCAGGGCCGCCTTGCCCGCCTCGTCAAAGCCGGTGGTGCCGATCACCATCTGCTTGCCATGAGCCAGTGCAAAGGCGAGGTTCGCCAGGGTCACCTCGGGGCGGGTGAAGTCGATGATGAGATCGAATTCGTCCTTCACCTTCTCCAGACTGTCGCTGATGATGACGCCAAGGCGCCCCAGGCCGTTGAGTTCACCCGCATCCAGACCCATCACGGCAGAGCCCGGTCGTTCCAGCGCCGCTCCCACCACCACGCCCTCGGCGTTGGCGATAGCCTCCAGCAGCACCTTGCCCATACGACCATTACAGCCCATCACGGCCACACGGATCGGATTGTCCATCTCCACCCTCTCATCTCTTTATTATGGAAAGAGACCGTTTTACCAGCCCGCGTCCCCTTTGAAAAGCCCGATCTGGCCCGCCAAACCACCCCGACATTTAAACGATAAATTCAATAAAAACAGAATAAATAACGGAATAACCAGACAAGTCAGAATCACGAAGCAAAAAGCCCTATCCATCTGGACGGCTATCTTGACCCGGGCGGGCCGACTCACTACTGTTGCCCCCCCATGGTGGCAGGATGCCCGCCCTGTGCCCGCCCCGGAGGCGCCACAGGCAACGACAGGAGGTCATTGTTCAAGTTTCGAGGAACACATGATCCAGACCCAACCCCGTGCCAGAGCCCTGCTGCCCCTTCTGGTCTTTCTTGCCATCTTCATCGGAACCGGTACCTGGCTGACCCTGCAGGGGGTCGAGTTTGCCTTCTACCAGCTCCCCGCCCCCGTTGCCGCCCTGCCTGCCGTCATGCTGGCCCTGCTGATGGGACGCGAGGGGTTCAACAAGAACCTCGAGACCTTCTTCAAGGGGGTGGGCGAGAGCAACATCATGGCTATGTGCCTCATCTATTTGCTGGCGGGCGCCTTCGCCACCGTGGCCAAGGCCACCGGTGGGGTGGATGCCACGGTCGCCCTCGGCCTCTCCCTCATTCCGGGCTGGTGCCTGCTGCCGGGGCTCTTCCTCATCTCTGCCTTCATTGCCACCGCCATGGGTACCTCCATGGGCACCATCGGCGCCGTGGCACCGGTGGCGCTGGGCGTCGCCCAGGCCGCCGGCATCGATCCGATGCTGATGGCGGGGACCATCCTCTCCGGCGCCATGTTCGGGGACAACCTCTCCATCATCTCAGACACCACCATAGCCGCCACCCGCAGCCAGGGCTGCGAGATGAAGGACAAGTTTCGCGAGAACATCAAGATTGCCGCCCCCGCCGCCGTGCTGGTGATCCTGCTCTATCTGGTGCTGGGCTCCACCGGTGAAGCGCCGGCTCCCACCGCCGAGGCGGACTTGCTCAAGGTCGCCCCCTATCTGCTGATCCTGGTGCTGGCCCTCTCTGGCATGAACGTCTTCATGGTACTGGGGCTCGGCATCCTGGCGGCCAGTGGCGTGGGGCTGCTTGGCAGCTACTCCCTCGGCCAGTTCAGCAAGGACATCTATCAGGGCTTCACCAGCATGCAGGAGATCTTCCTGCTCTCCATGCTCATCGGCGGTCTGGGTGCCCTGATGGAACGCCAGGGGGGGCTAGCCTGGATAAGTGAGCGCATCGCCGCCCTGATTGCCCGCTTCACCCGCCACCACGATGGCGAGCAGAACGAGAAGGCGGCCGAGCTCGGCATCGCCGGCGTGGTGAGCCTCACCAACCTGTGCACCGCCAACAACACTGTCGCCATCATAGTCGCGAGCAAGGTGGCCAGGGATCTGGCGGACCATCACGGGGTCACCCCGCGCCGCGCCGCCTCCATGCTGGACATCTTCTCCTGCGTGGTACAGGGGCTGATTCCCTGGGGCGCCCAGGCGCTGCTGCTGGGTTCCATCTTCGCCCTCTCTCCGATCCTGGTCGTGAGCATGAGCTTCTACCCCATGGCGCTGGCCCTGGCCGCCATCGTGGCCGTCTTCCTCAAGCACCAGATGGGGGCAGTGGCTCCCGCCCCCCACCGTTCCTGACGCCCGACCTCAGGGGCCGCCCGGCTGGCGGCCCCGCCATCGGCTTTTCATCCCGTCGGCCCCTTGCTAAGGTAGCGCCAGCCCACCTTTGCCCAGGAGTCCCCATGCCGGATACCCAACCCGAACGCCAGAACCTGCGCCAGCTCATTCGCCAGCGCAGAAAAAGCCTGAGCCAGGCCGAGCAGCAGGCGGCGGCCCAACAGCTGGTCGAGCGCTTCCAGGAACACCCCGGCATCCTCGCGGCCAGGCGCATCGCCCTCTATCTGGCCAACGACGGGGAGCTCGATCCCCTGCCTGCCATCCACTGGCTGTGGGCCCAGCAAAAGGAGGTCTACCTGCCGGTGCTGCACCCCTTCACCCCGGGTCACCTGCTCTTCTTGCGCTACACCGCCACCACCCCCATGACCCGCAACCGCTACGGCATCGCCGAGCCCGAGCTCGACGTGCAGCAGGTGCTGCCCCACAGCATGCTGGACATCATCTGCGCCCCGCTGGTGGCCTTCGATGAGGCTGGCAACCGCCTCGGCATGGGGGGCGGCTACTACGATCGCACCCTCGCCTGCTGGCACGAGCACCAGCTCGGCCCAAGACCCCTGGGGCTCGCCCACGATTGCCAGCAGGTGGATGCCGTCCCCCGGGAGCAGTGGGACGTGCCGCTCCCCCAGATCATCACCCCCAGCCGCAGCTGGCACTTTGCCTGATGAGGCGGGGGCACCCCCTTCGGTTCAATAAACAGGCAAACGATTTACATCTTGGGGATTTTTGCGCCGGAACGTGAGCACCATGGTCGCTCTGGGGGGGATGCTTGGATATAATGCGCCCGCTTTTTCCATAAGGATCCATCATGACTCAAGATGAAATGAAGAAGGCGGCCGGTTGGGCTGCGCTCAAATACGTGGTACCCGGCACCATCGTCGGGGTGGGCACCGGCTCTACCGTCAATCACTTCATCGACGCACTGGCGACCATGAAAGACCAGATCAAGGGCGCGGTGTCGAGCTCCATCGCCTCCACCGAACGCCTCAAGGGTCTCGGCATCCCGGTGTTTGACCTCAACCACATCGATGCCCTCTCCGTCTACGTGGATGGTGCCGACGAGATCAACGCCAGCCGCGACATGATCAAGGGGGGCGGAGCCGCCCTGACCCGCGAGAAGATCGTCGCCGCCGTGGCCGACCAGTTCATCTGCATCATCGACAACACCAAGACCGTCGACGTGCTGGGCACCTTCCCCCTGCCGGTGGAAGTGATCCCCATGGCCCGCGAATACGTGGCCCGCGAGATCCGCGCCCTTGGCGGCAACCCGGTGTGGCGTGAAGGGGTGGTGACCGACAACGGCAACATCATCCTGGACGTCAAGGGCATGGCCATCACCGATGCCAAGGCTCTGGAAACCCGCCTCAACAGCATCGTGGGCGTGGTCACCAACGGCCTGTTCGCCCACCGTGGCGCCGACGTTGTGCTGATCGGCACCCCCGAGGGTGTGATCACCAACTAAGGCCTGCTCCCCGGACCTCCCCCTCCGGGCAAGCCCCCGCCCGGGTCAGTCAACCTGACTGCCCCAAATGGACAACGGCGCCTCATGGCGCCGTTTCTGGTTATCCCTCAATGGCTTGTAGCAGCACATCTGCAACAATCGTTGATAACTTCAAAGAATTTGACTTTCGTCACAAATATTCCCTCTCCCAAACGTTTTTGCTACTTTACGGTTTTCTTCACACTGCAAGCCTGAACGCATTTTTCAAAACAATAGAGGGAACGTCATGACAGTCAAGTTTTCGCTGGACAAGGATAAGATCAAGGTACTGCTGCTGGAGGGAGTCCATCCCAACACGGTGGAGACCTTTCGGGCAGCCGGCTACACCAATGTGGAATATCTGAAGACGTCCCTGTCGGAAGAGGAGTTGATCGAGCGCATTCGTGACGTGCATTTCGTGGGCCTGCGTTCACGCACCCAGATCACCGAGAAGGTGCTGGATGCCGCCACCAAGCTGGTGGCCATCGGCTGCTTCTGCATCGGCACCAACCAGGTCTCCCTCGACGCCGCCCACGTGCGCGGCATCCCCGTCTTCAACGCCCCCTTCTCCAACACCCGCTCCGTGGCCGAACTGGTACTGGGGGAGATCCTGCTGCTGCTGCGCGGCATTCCCGAGAAGAACGCCAAGTGCCATCGCGGCGTTTGGGAGAAGCTGGCCAACCGCAGCGTCGAAGCCCGCGGCAAGAAGCTCGGCATCATCGGCTACGGCCACATCGGCACCCAGCTTGGCATCATCGCCGAGATGATCGGCATGAAGGTCTATTACTACGACATCGAGAACAAGCTCTCCCTTGGCAACGCCATCCAGGTGCCGAACCTGGTGGAACTGCTCAACATGTCTGACGTCATCAGCCTGCACGTACCGGAAACCGCCTCCACCAAGGATCTCATCGGTGCAGAGCAACTGCGCATGATGAAACCGGGCGCCATCTTCATCAACGCCTCCCGCGGCACCGTGGTGGACATCGACGCCCTGGCCGACGTCATCAAGAGCGGCCACCTCTCCGGCGCCGCCATCGACGTCTTCCCGGTGGAGCCCAAGTCCAACAACGAGGAGTTCCTCACCCCGCTGCGCGGCCTGGACAACGTGATCCTGACCCCCCACATCGGCGGCTCCACCCAGGAAGCCCAGGAAAACATCGGTCTGGAAGTGGCCAACAAGCTGGTCAAATACTCCGACAACGGCTCCACCCTCTCCGCGGTCAACTTCCCGGAGGTCTCCCTGCCCGGCCACAAGGGCTCCAGCCGCCTGCTGCACATTCACCGCAACCAGCCCGGCGTGATGAACCAGATCAACCAGATCTTCGCCGACGAGGGGATCAACATCGCCGGTCAGTACCTGCAGACCAGCAGCGAGATCGGTTACGTGGTCATCGACGTCGAAACCGAGCACAGCGAGAAGGCCCTGGCCCGTCTCAAAGAGATCAATGGCACCATCCGTGCCCGGATCCTGCACTGATAAGCCCTTATCTGCGCAGCAAAAAGCCCGTCGTGATGACGGGCTTTTTTATGTCAGGAGAAAGGTTGCTCTCGTAACCTACCACCAGCCCAGCAGGTTGCGGCCCACCAGGGCGCCCCACACCAGGGCATTGAGGGCCAGAGCGATGAAGACGGCGGCGGAGCCCAGATCCTTGGCGCGGCCCGAGAGTTCGTGATGCTCGGAGCCGATGCGATCCACCACCGCCTCCACGGCGGAGTTGAGTACCTCGACGATCACCACCAGCCAGCTGATGCAGACGAGCAGCAGGATCTCGTTGAGGGAGTCACCTATCCAGAATGCCAGCGGCATCAGCAGCAGGATGAGCAGCAGCTCCTGACGGAAGGCGGCCTCGTTGACCCAGGCCGATTTGAGACCTTTCATGCTGTAACCGGTTGCGTTGATGATGCGGGTGATCCCGGTCGCGCCTGGCTTTGCCACGATAACTACCTCATTTGAAATGGCTTTTGGGTTCACATCCTATCAGAGCCGCCCAAGGTTTCCATCGGGTGACTTTTGCTTTATTTTATTCCCTTGCATTTTGGCATCCCGCCCACCTTATCCACTCGAGAATTGAGTCGTATGTCCATTCACACCGATGAATTGCGCACCCGTCGCCTGGAGGCCCTGATCACCCCCAGCGAGCTGGCGCACGCCTTCCCGTTAACCGACACCATCGCCCAGAACCTGCTGGATGCCCGCCGCCAAGTGGAAGCCATTCTGTCCGGTGAAGATCAGCGCCTGCTGGTCATCGTCGGCCCCTGCTCCATCCACGATCCCGCCGCCGCCCACGAATACGCTCTGCGTCTGAACACCCTGCGTGAAGAGTACAAAGAGAGCCTGTGCATCGTGATGCGCACCTACTTCGAAAAGCCGCGCACCATCGTCGGCTGGAAGGGGCTCATCAATGATCCGCGCCTGGACGGCAGTTTCGACGTCAATGAAGGGCTGAAACTGGCCCGCAAGCTGCTGGTGGACATCAACGAGACCGGCATGCCCACCGCCACCGAGTTCCTCGACATGGTGACCGGCCAGTACATCAGCGATCTCATCACCTGGGGCGCCATCGGGGCGCGCACCACCGAGTCCCAGGTTCACCGGGAGATGGCCTCCGCCCTCTCCTGCCCGGTGGGGTTCAAGAACGGCACCGACGGCAACACCCGCATCGCCATCGATGCGGTGCGCGCCGCCCGTCACAGCCACATTTTCTACTCCCCGGACAAGGACGGCAAGATGACCATCTACCGCACCGCCGGCAACCCCTACGGCCACGTGATCCTGCGCGGCGGCCACAGGCCCAACTACGACACCGCCAGCATCGACGAGGCGTGCGAGGCTCTGGCCCAGGTGGGCCTGCCGGAGCGTCTGGTGGTGGACTTCAGCCACGGCAACAGCATGAAGGATCACCGCCGCCAACTGCTGGTGGCCCAGGATATCTGCGATCAACTGCGCCGTGGCCGCACCGGCATCGCCGGCATCATGGCCGAGAGCTTCCTGGTGGAAGGGCGTCAGGACGTGGAGAACGGCTGTGCCGCCACCTTCGGCCAGAGCATCACCGATGCCTGTCTGTCGTGGAGTGACACCGAAACCCTGCTGGCCATGCTGGCAGAAGCCGCCCAGGTGCGGCTGGACAAGCAGAAAGCCTGAGCAACCACTCAACGCTCTCTCTACCAAAAGAGCCAGGCATCACGGATGCCTAGCTCTTTTCATGTCCACGGTGATTCAATTGCCCCCTTGGCTTCACTCAGCCTCTGCAGGTTTTCAATGCTGTATCCGTAGTCGACAGAGCGGCTCCCTTCTCCCACTTGTTTCAAAAGAATGGGAGAAGGGCTGGGGATGAGGGGGGAGCCCGCCTCACAGGCTCGGCATAAACCAGATGCGGCCGGCCGCCTCGATGCGATCGGTGCGGATCTGGAACACCCGCTCCAGCAGCGCCTCGTCGATGATCCCGACGTCCCCTTCCCCCACCACGCGGCCCTGTTGCAGGCAGAGCACGCGATCCGCCCAGTCGATGGCCAGATTGATGTCGTGGATGGCCACCACCACCAGCAATCCCTGCGCGGCCAGTTGCTTGAGCAGCCGCAGCAGCGCCATCTGGTGATGCAGATCCAGCCCCGCCAGGGGTTCATCCAGCAGCAGCACCCGCCCGGTCGGATTGAGGCTTGGCCACAGTTGCAGTAGGGTGCGGGCGATCAGCACCCGCTGCTGCTCCCCCCCGGACAATCGGCTGAAGTCCCGTGCAAGCAGGGGCGCCAGTTCCAGGGCGTCGCACACATCCGCCACCGCCTGCGCCTGGGCATCGGGGGCCCCCTCCTCCAGCCCCAGGCTCAGCACCTGGAACACCGGGATGTGGAACAGCTGGGGCTGGCGCTGGGGCAGCATGGCGCGCCGCGTTGCAAGCTCGGGCCAGCTCAGGGTCGTGATGGCCTCTCCTCCCAGCAAGACGGCGCCATCGGCGGGCAGCAGGCCCGCCAGGGCCCCGAGCAGGGAGGACTTGCCACTGCCATTGGGGCCGAGCAGGGCCACCAGCTGACCACCGGGCCAGGCGAGATCCAGGGGGGCGAGGCGATGGGGGATGGCCAGGGCGCGGGCCTCCAGCCGCCAAAGGGCGGGATCAGCGGGACACATCGGCATCTTGCCTCAGCAGCAGATAGATAAAGAGCGGGGCGCCCACCGAGGCGGTGATGACCCCGATGGGCAGTTCACCGGCGTGCAGCGCCGAGCGGGCCACCAGATCGGCCCCGAGCAGCAGGGCGCCCCCCCCCAGCGCCGAGGCGGGCAGCAGGAAGCGCTGATCGCTGCCACCGCACAGGCGCAGCAGGTGAGGCACCACCAGGCCGACGAAGCCGATGACGCCGCACAGGGAGACCGCCACCCCGGTGAGCAGGCAGACCGCCAGCACCAGGCGTACCCGCATGCTGTCCACGTTCAGCCCCATAAGGCGGGCCTGGGTCTCCCCAAGCAGCAGTTGTTGCAGTGCCCGCCCCTGCCAGCAGAGCCAGCCGAGGGTGAGGGGCAGCACCAGCCACCACCAGGCGAGCTGCTGGCTGCCGTAGGCGAGGCTGCCCATCATCCAGAACATGAATTCCCGCAAGGCGCCGTCGTCGGCGAAATACATCAGCCAGGTCATGGCCGCATTGGTAAGGATGCCGATGGCGACCCCGAACAGCAGCAGCCGCCCATGGCCGAGCCGTGCCCGGCGTGCGAGACGGATGAGCAGCATGGTCACCACCAGGGCGCCGCCAAAGGCCGCCAGCGACAGCCCCCAGCCCGGCAGATAGAGCCCGAGCCCCTTGGCCACCGCCATCGCCACCATGGCGGCCAGCCCAGCGCCACTCGAGACGCCGAGCAGGCCGGGTTCCGCCACCGGATTGTGCAGCATCACCTGGAGCACGGCACCGCCGCAGGCAAGGGAGGCCCCCGCCAGCAGAGCCAGCAGGGCGCGCGGCAGGCGCAGCTCCAGCAGGATGCGCAGCTCCAGATCCCCCAGCGGCTGCCAGGGCAGCAGCACGAACTCCCCGAGGGCGAGGGAGAGCAGGAACAGGGCCAGGGTCAGCAGCGACAGCAGGAGCAGCCAGCGGCGCTGCCAGCGCTGCTGGCGACGGATGAGAGCGAGATACACGGGATCCCCAAGAAGCGAGGCCCGCCGGGGGGCAGGCAGGAAAGCTGCATGATAACAGCGCGTTACCACCCAAGGTCAAGGCTGGTAGGGCTTGGCCAGCGCCGCTATCTCGCCGCTCTCCACCATGACTTGCAACGCCTGCGCCAGCTTGGGGCCCAGCTCGTGGTGGGGTGAGTGCTTGCTCATCCCGAGGTAGAGCACCACCGGGTTGGGGGGCTGGAAGGGCGCCTTGACGAGGCCGGCGTCGTTGCGCTGGCTCAGGGCGTAATCCACCTGGCAGTCGGTCCCTATCATCAGGGGCAGGTGGCCCCGCTCCACCATGCGCTGCAACTGGTCTTCGGTGGGGACCCCGTGCTTGTCGAGCTGGGTGTCGCCATCGAAGGGGGGGAAGTAGGCGGAGTTGAGCACATAGCCAATCTCGCGGCCTCGCAGATCCTCGTAGCGCCTGAGGCCGGCCACGGCGGCGGGCTTGCCATAGAAGGCAGGCCGGCACTGGTAATAGGACGGCTGCAGGTAGTTGATGAAGGCGGCCCGCTCCTCGGTGTGAGCCAGCCCTATCATCAGATCCACCTGACCGGTCTGCATCTGTTTGAGTGCCCGTCCCCAGGGCACCCGTTTGAGGGTGAGCACAATGCCGCTGCGTGCCTGCAACTGGCGCAGAATGTCGATATCCAGCCCCTGGAAGTCGTCGTTCTCTGCCAGCATGCGAAACGGCGGCCAGACATCGGTGGCCACCGTCAGGGTCGGCGCACCTTGCGCCCAGCAGGCAAACAACAGACAAAGCGCACCCCAGCTTGTCTTGCCCATCCAGCTTTCGCCTTCTTTTGTTACATCCTTGTGAGCTAAAAATACCCTCAAGCACCACTTATGAAAACCCATGGAGTCGAGATAAAATGCATTGATTTAAAAGGAGAACCTAATGAACCCCATCATGACCAGTATCGGCCTGCTCATCTGCAGCAACGTCTTCATGACGTTTGCCTGGTACGCCCATCTCAAGAGCATGAATCACAAACCCTGGATCATCGCCGCCCTGATGAGCTGGGGGATAGCCCTGTTCGAATACCTGTTGCAGGTGCCCGCCAACCGCATCGGCCACACCGTGCTCTCCGTCGGCCAGCTCAAGATCCTGCAGGAGGTGATCACCCTCACCGTGTTCGTTCCCTTCTCCATCTTCTATCTGAAAGAAGACCTGAAGTGGGACTACCTCTGGGCGGGTCTGTGCATCCTGGGCGCGGTCTTTTTTGTGTTCCGCGAAAAACTGACCGGCGCCTGAGGCTGTACACTCAAGCCATTCATCATCCCCCAGCCCTTTGAGCGACGAGGCCCCTCATGGAATTGAGAGACATGCTGCAGATCCTGGCCAAACAGGACGGTTCCGATCTCTATCTCTCCACCGGCGCCCCCCCCTGCGCCAAGTTCAACGGCGCCCTGCGCCCCCTCACCCAGGAGCCCCTGGGGCCGGGCGAGGTGGCCCGCATCGCCTACGACATCATGGATCTCGAGCAGAAACAGCAGTTCGAGAAAGAGCTGGAGATGAACCTCGCCATCTCCCTGCCCCAGATAGGCCGTTTTCGGGTCAACATCTTCAAGCAGCGCAATGAAGTCTCCCTGGTGGCGCGCAACATCAAGACCGAGATCCCCCGCTTCGAGGATCTCAAACTCCCTCCGGTGCTCCTCGACACCATCATGGAGAAGCGGGGTCTGGTGCTCTTCGTCGGCGGCACGGGGTCCGGCAAATCCACATCGCTCGCGGCCCTCATCGATCATCGCAACCGCAACAGCGGCGGCCACATCATCACCATCGAGGATCCGGTGGAGTTCGTCCATCGCCACCAGAAGAGCATCATCAACCAGCGGGAGGTGGGGGTGGATACCCGCAGCTTCCACGCGGCCCTGAAGAACACCCTGCGCCAGGCGCCGGACGTCATCCTCATCGGTGAAATCCGCGATCGGGAGACCATGGAGCATGCCCTCGCCTTCTCGGAGACCGGGCATCTGGCCATCTCCACCCTGCACGCCAACAACGCCAACCAGGCGCTGGATCGCATCATCAACTTCTTCCCGGAAGAGCGCAGACCCCAGCTGCTCAACGACCTTGGCAACAACCTCAAGGCCTTTGTCTCCCAGCGGCTGGTGAAGACCACGGACGGCGGGCGCCGGGCGGCGGTGGAGGTGATGCTCGGGACCCACACGGTGCGCGATCTCATCAAGCGCGGCGAGTTTGGCGGCCTCAAGGAGATCATGGAAAAATCCAGGGCCCTTGGCATGGTGACCTTCGACAGCACTCTGTTCGATCTGGTGGTCGAGGGGGTGATCGACGAGGAGGAGGCGGTGAAGAACGCGGACTCCCAGAACAACCTGCGCCTCAAGATCAAACTCTGGCGGGAGAAGGGCCAGATTGGCAACAGCGCGGCGGCGAGCGGCTGGAGCCTGGAGCCCACCAAGGACGAGGGCGACCTCTTCTGAGACGGGCCCGGCGGCCACGAAAAAGGGAACCCTCGGGTTCCCTTTTGCATATGGGCAGGCATCACCCCTTCTGGATCAGCCCTATCTGGCCGGGCTCGCACCACTCGAACGTCACCTCTTCGTGCTTGCCGCAGCAGGAGCCGCCACACAGGCGGCTCTCCCGCTTGGCGACGCGCCCCTTGCGCATCCAGACCCCGAGCATGGCCTCTACCGCATCCTCGGAGGTGTGGAAGTGGCGGGCCAGTGCCCGCCGGCTCACCTTCTTGTGAAGGGCCAGATAGTCCCCCAGTTCACGCAGGATCACAGAATACCCTCCCTCTCGGCGCACTCGCCCCTGACCATGAGCCCCTTCACAGGGTCACCACCTTGCGGGCGACGATGTCGCCGTGACGACGCCCCAGCCACCAGAGCAACACCAGGGAGAACAGATAGCTCAGGCTCCAGACCAGGCTCTGCGCCGGGTGGGCGGCGAAGGTCGCCAGTTGATAGAAGAGAGTGGCGCACAGGAAGGCGACGTAGTTGCACCAGGCGGCGGTGAACAGGGCCCACTGGCGACCGGTCTCTCGCACCAGAGCCCCCATGGCGGCGGCGCAGGGCATGTAGAGCAGCACGAACAGCAGGTAGGCAAAGGCTCCGGCCACGCCGTCGAAGTGGGTCTGCATGTTGCCGTAGGTGGAGGTGTCCACCTCCTGGGCCTCGGCTGCCGCCTGCTTGTCCTCCAGATCCCCCACCTTGAGCCCCATGGGATCGGCGGGGTCGATGTCCGCCAGGTTGGCGGGAATGGTGGCCAGCGCCGCTTTCAGGCTGCCCAGCAGGGAGTATTCACTCTCCTCCTCATCACGGGCGCCGCCGGCGTAGAGGCTGTTGAGGGTAGCGACCACCGCCTCCTTGGCAAAGATGCCGGTGAGGATGCCCACCGTGGCCTGCCAGTTGTCGTCCCGCACGCCTATGGGATGCAGCACCGGGGTCACGGACTGGCTCAGCTTGCTCAGCACCGAGTTCTCCTGATCCTGGTTGCCGAAGCTGCCGTCGGTGCCCAGCGAATTGAGCACGCTCAGCACCGCCACCATCAGGACGATGGTCTTGCCCGCGCCGAAGATGAAGCCCTTGAGTTTCTGCCAGGTGCGCAGCCCCACGTCCACCGGACGGGGCCACTCGTAATCGGGCATCTCCATCACCATGGAGTCGCTCTTGCCCGGCAGCAGGGTGCTGCGCAGGAAGAGGCCGGTGAGCACCGCCACCAGGATGCCGAACAGATAGAGACCGAACACCAGGTTCTGCCCCGACTCGGGGAAGAAGGCCACCGCGAACAGGGCGTAGACCGGCAGACGGGCACCGCAGGACATGAAGGGTGCCATGGCCGAGGTCATCAGCCGCTCGCGCTCCGACCCCAGGGTGCGAGTCGCCATCACCGCGGGCACGGTGCAGCCAAAGCCCATCAGCATGGGGACGAAGGCCTTGCCGGGCAGGCCGAGGCGACGCATCAGGGCATCTACCACGAAGGCGGCGCGGGCCAGATAGCCGGAGCTCTCCAGCACCGCGAGGAAGAGAAAGAGGCAGCCCACCACGGGGATGAAGGTCGCCACCGTCTGCAAACCGGCACCCACGCCGTCCGCGAGCACGGCCCCCAGCCAGTCGGGGGCACTCATCAGCCCCAGCAGGTGGTGCACTCCGTCCACGAACAGGGCCCCCCCGAGGATGTCGAAAAAGTCGATGAAGGCGCTGCCCACCTTGATGGCGAACATGAACATCAGGTACATCACCAGCAGGAAGAAGGGGATGCCCACCCAGCGGTTGAGCAGCACCCTGTCCAGCCGTTCGCTCTGGGCGACGGTGAACTTGTCCTGATGACGGCACGCCTGCTGGCACCAGTGGTGGATATGGCCGTAGCGCAAATCAGCGAGTTGCAGGTCGATGTCCTGGGCGTGGTGGGCGCGGCTCACCACGTTGTCCGCCGCCGCCTGCTGCCCCGCCGCCAGGGTCTCCTGCATGGCGATGTCTTCCTCCAGCAGGCGCAGGGCGCGACCACGGCGATGCAGATGATGGGGGGCGAGCAGAGTCTCCAGCTCGGCGATGTCTCCCTCGAGGGGCTGACCGTAGTCGAGCACCAGGGCGGGCTGGGACTGGCCGATATACTGGTGGATCCCCTCTTTGAAGGCCGCCACCTGCTGGCGATTGTGGGCCGAGAGTGACACCACGGGGCACCCCAGCGCCTTGGCGAGCAAGGCCTCGTCGATGGTGATGCGCCGCTTTTGCAGCAGATCCATCTTGTTGAGCACCACCACCATGGGCAGCCCCAGCTCCCGCAGTTGCAGGGTAAGGTAGAGGGAGCGCTCCAGGTTGGCGGCATCGATGACGTTGAGCAGCAGATCCGGCTGCTGGCGCTGGACGAAGCGACTGGCGATCTGCTCGTCCAGGCTCGCCTCCTGGTTGGCCAGGGCATAGATGCCGGGCAGGTCCACCAGGGTGTATTCCTGCCCGCGGGCAGCAAAGGCCCCCATCTTCTTGTCGACGGTGACCCCGCTCCAGTTCCCCACCTGCTGGCGGGAGCCGGTCAGGGCGTTGAACAGGGAGGTCTTGCCGCTATTGGGATTGCCCACTGTGACCAGGTTGTAGCTCATACCGGCTCCACCTCGATTTGCTGGGCCAGACTCCGCTGCATGGAGAGGCAGATGCCCTGGCACTGGATCTGGAGCGGGTCCCCCAGGGGGGCGGCCCGCAGATAGAGGATCTCGGTCTGGGGCAGCAGCCCCATCACCATCAGCTTGCGCCGCAAGGCGCGGCCAAGGTGGTTCATGTGCGTGATGCGAGCGCTCTGTCCCGGCGACAGCTCTGTGAGTACCATGACGGGCTCCTGAAGTTAAACAAGAATAATTCGCTTTTAATGGGGGGATTATAAGCTGTGCCCTCAACATTTATTTGCGTAAAATCAAACTCCGCTTAGCTAACCGACAAAGTATTGCCATGAGTCACGACAACAACAGCCGCCTGGTCTACAGCACGGACGGCGGCATGATCAAGGAATCCGCCCCTGCCCAGCACGCCTCCCCCTTCCCCGCCGACGGGGTCGTGCGCATCCGTCGCGAGACCAAGGGACGCAAGGGGGCCGGGGTCATCAGCATCCACGGCGTTCCCGCCGACCAGCAGAAGGCCCTCGCCACCCTGCTCAAGAAGAAGTGCGGTACCGGCGGCGGTCTCAAGGAGGGGATCATCGAGATCCAGGGAGACAAACGGGACCTTATCAAGGCCGAACTGGAGAAGGCCGGCTTTCAGGTCAAGCTGGTGGGGGGATAATTCCCCATCCCGCGCCTTGCCTCACCGGGGGTTTTTCCCTAGAATGCCCGCTCCCATCGAGGGGGAGTAGTCTCGCCACGGACCCGTTCCGTGCGCGATCCTGATCAACATACTTGGTGCCAACTCACCATGGTCAGGGTGGTCCGGGCAATGCCGGATTTGACAAGACCTTTGACGGGCCAGTGCCAAAACCGGGGACGGATGGTGCAGGCTTGTCTCTGGTTTATAACAATTCCGTCCCCCGGTCATTTTTATGGAAGCCTTGTTAACCTCAACCATCAGCGTTGCCATCGCCGAGATCGGCGACAAGACACAGCTGCTGGCCCTGTTGCTCATCTGTCGTTTTCGCAAACCCTGGCCCATCATCGCCGGCATGCTGGCTGCCACCCTGCTCAACCACGCAGGGGCCGCCTGGATAGGGGAATTCATCAGTCGCTGGATGGATCCCAAGGTGATGACCTGGCTGGTCGCTGGCGCCTTCATCGCCATGGCCGCCTGGATCCTGGTGCCGGACAAGATGGACGATGAAGAGAGTTCCCTGGACAAGTACGGCCCCTTCATGGCCACCTTCGTGCTCTTCTTCATCGCCGAGATCGGTGACAAGACCCAGATAGCCACCGTGCTGCTGGCAGCCAAGTACGACTCCCTGATCCAGGTGATCACCGGTACCACCCTCGGCATGATGCTGGCCAACGTGCCCGTGGTGCTGCTCGGCAAGCTCGGGGCCGACAAGCTCCCCCTCAAGGGGATCCGCATTGCCTGCGCCATCCTCTTTGCGGGGCTTGGCATCTCCACCCTGATCTTCGCCTGACCTCCATAGAAGCCGGCGGGGGATCAGCGTGAGCACTGATCGCCACCGCCGCCCCGGACGTCCTTCAGGCCCCCTCCTCACGGCGGGGGCCTTTTTAGTGCAAAGACATGGCCCCGTGCCGCGACCTGTGTCGCAGCGCCAACGGCGCCCCTGCCCCGAGACGCGGCGCCGTGCCATAATGCCTTATCTTTCAGGCATCACGGCTTCAGGAGCCCCCATGCACCTCACCTCAAGACAGACCCTGCTCGACTGGGTCAGGCGCGGCCGCCTGCCACGGGCCTCGCTGCCTGCCGCCCTGGCCCTGTGCGATCTGCCCCCCGGCCCTGCCCGCTGGCAGTGGCTGTTCGACAGGCTGCTGCTCTGGCTCGGCTGCCTCTGCCTTGGCGCCGGCCTCGTCTTCTTCGTCGCCTTCAACTGGCAGGCCCTGGGGCGCCTCTCACGTCTCGCCCTGCTGGAGCTGCCGTTGCTCGCCATGCTCCTGGTGCTCTGGCGCAAACCCATGAGTGACACCCCGCGCCAGGCCCTGCTGCTGGCCCTGGCCCTCAACCTCGGCGCCCTGCTCGCCCTGGTGGGTCAGACTTACCAGACCGGCGCCGACCCCTGGCAGCTCTTCGCCACCTGGGCCCTGATGCTGCTGCCGCTGGCGGCCCTTGGCAGAAGCCCGCTGCTCTGGACCCTGGCCTGGCTGCTCGGTCAGCTCGCCCTGGTGCTCTACTGGCGGCTCGGTCTTCTCGATCTCTTCTTCTCCTTCAACGAGGAGGCCCTCGGCTGGTGCCTGACCCTGCTCAACGCCGCCCTCTGGGGTCTGCTCATCCTGGTGCCCGCCCGCTACGCCCTGATGCCCTCCTGGCTCGCGGGGCTGGCCGCGGGGCTCGGCATCACCCTGCTCACCCTGCTGGCCCTGTTCGATGCCGCCTCTCCCTGGGTCTGGCCTGCCTGGCTCGCCTGGCTCGGCGCCGCCTACCTGCGCTGGCACCACAGGTTCATCGCCGGGCTCGCCATGGGGTGCCTGAGCCTTATCGCCGTGATCCTCGCGGCCCTTGGCAAGTGGATGGAGCCGGACATGAACGGCTTTTTGCTGCTGGCCCTCATCGCCATCGGCCTGTCGGTGATGGCCAGCCGCTGGCTGCAACAACAACGGAGGCAGCATGTCTGATCTCACCCCCTGGGAGCGCCTGCGTGCAGCCCAACTTGTGGAAGGGGATGCCCCCCGGGATGAACAGCCCCACTGGTCGGGCCGTTTTCTGCTCGGCATGGTGGGCTGGATAGCCGCCCTCTTCCTGCTCTTCTTCCTCTTCATGGCCTTCGAGCAGCTGACCCGCGACCCCAACAACGCCCTCGCCATGGGGATGGTGCTGATGGCCGCCGCCCTCGGTCTCAACCGCATGGCGACCCGCAGCGATCTCTGGGATCAGTTCGTGCTGGCGCTGGCGCTGGCGGCAGATGCCTGGCTGCTCTACGGCCTGCTGGACAGGCTGGATCTGAACGTCGCGTGGCTCTGGTTCGGTCTGACCGCCTTCTCCCTTGGGGTGGCCGCCCTGTTCGAGCACTGGCTGATCAGGCTGTTCCACAGCTTCGCCGCCGCCATCCTGCTCACCCTCGCCCTCGCCTGCCTCGGCCTGCACCTGCTGGCCCTGCCGCTGGTGATGGGCGCCGTCGCCCTGTGCTGGCTGCAGGCGGAGCGCGATCCCGCCCGCCATCTGCTCTATGAATCCCTCACCCTGGGGCTGGCACTCTCCCTGCTGGTGCTGGGACGGCTGCACCACCCCCTGTGGGAGGGAGGCACCAGCGTGCTCAATGAGCTCGGCAGCTCCCGCCTGCCCCTCTGGCTCAATCCCCTGCTCTGCGCCGCCCTGCTGCTCGCGGTCATGGTTCGCCTCAGGCTGCCGCTGCGCTACGGGCTGCCGCTGGTGGTGATCAGCGCCATCATTCCCGGCATGGGGGCTGGCGCCCTGGTGCTGGTGCTCGGCTTCTACGCCAGCAGCCTGGCCCTGATGACCCTGGCAGGCCTCCTGCTGCTCGGCTTTGGCTCCCTCTATTACTACGATCTGGGGCTGACCCTGATGACCAAGTCCTGGCTGCTGCTCGCCTCGGGGGCCCTGCTGCTCGGTACCCGTCAGTGGCTCAAGCACCTTCACAACGGGAGCCCCTCATGAGACGCCTCGCCTTTTTGCTGACCGGTCTTGCCCTGCTCGCCGGCATCAACGCCACCGTCTGGCGCTTCGAGCACGCCATGAGCCAGGGGGATGTGGTGCTGATCGAGCTGGCACCGGTCGACCCCCGCTCCCTGATGCAGGGGGACTACATGCGCCTGAACTACGCCCTCGCCCGCCAGCTGGCGGGCCGCCAGGCCGCCGCCGGCCCCCACACCCTGGTTGTTCGCCTGGATGAACATCAGGTGGTGCACTGGGTGGAAGGGGGTAAGCCCGAGGCCCCGGGCCCGGGGGAGCGCCTGCTCAAGGTGCGCCAGCGCGACGGCCAGTGGTTTATCGGGCCTGACGCCTTCTTCTTCGAAGAGGGCACGGGAGATCAGTATGAGTCGGCCCGCTACGGCGAGTTTCGTCTGCAAGAGGATGGCAGCACCCTGCTGGTAGGGCTGAGGGACGAAGCGTTCACCCCCCTGGGTCACCCCCGTCCGGCCTGGTAAAAAGGGGGCGCCGACCCGGTTGTGAGTGGCAAGATGATGACGGCCCCCAGCGGATAACGTCTTCGCCGGGTGGCGAAACGCCGTGACTTGGCAACACTTGAAACTGGGCACTCGGCAGCAGGACGGTCAGGATGAACATAGACATTGCAGTCCCCCTTCGCAGACTGGTCGCCTGCGCCGCCTCGCGGCCATGGTCTGGGGCACTCCCGCGACCCAGGCCAGCCCGGCGCTCGCCAGCCTGCACTACCTCACAGAAGAGTACAAACCCTACAACTTCACCGGGGAGGATGGCGCCCCGACCGGCTTTGCCATCGACCTGCTGCACCTGGTGTGGCAAAAGACCGGCACCCCTGTCCAGCCCGTCAGCATCCTCCCCTGGGCCAGGGGTTACTACCTGCTGACCCAGAAACCCAATGTGGTGCTCTTCTCCACCGCCCGCACCGAGGCGCGCAATCCCCTGTTCAAGTGGGCCTGCCCCATCGGCTATGCCGAGATAGTGTTGATGGGGCTCGCCAGTCGCCCCCTGACCCTGACCAGGCTGGAAGATGCCCAGCGCTACACCATAGGCGCCGTGCGATCCGATGTGGGGGAGCAACTGCTGCTCAACGCCGGCTTCGACGAGCAGAAGATCATGACCGCCAACCGCCTCTCCCAGGCCCTGCGCATGCTCACCTCGGGCCGCGTCGAGCTGATCTCCAGCAACAAATCCACCCTGCTGGATCTCATCAAGACCCAGCAGCTGGATCCCGCCCAGTTCGAGGTGCGCTGGATGTTGAGCTCCGAGCAGTACTGCTTCGCCTTCAGCCACCCGGTTGACGATGCCCTGGTCAGGGAGTTCCAGATCGGCCTGACCCAGGTGCTGGCCAGCAGCGACTTCCAGCAGCTCCAGCACAAATACTTCCCCTCCCCCTGATCCCTTCCCCCGCCGGGGCCGCCAAGGCCCCGGCCCGCCTTTGAGCCAGCGCACGAAACCCGTTTAATGTTCGCCACTTGCAACGACAAGGGGTGACGCAGACCGTCCCAGGTCCGTAATATAGGGCGCAGGAGCCTGTTGGCCCCTTTTTCACGGCAAGGGGCAGGGCGCACGGTGGCAGCGACAGTCAGGGGCGGCAGCGTGCCCGCCGACCGCCTTCATCGGGCAGCGCCGCGCTCACGCCCTTCCCCGCCATCTCTCCGATCTCTTGGGAACACACATGCACAACACAGCGAAATGGTTGATGAGTCTCTCGGTCTGCGCCCTTCTGATGGCCTGCGGCGGTGACAAGACCACCGGCAAGGCCTGTCTCGGGTCAAACAACGACACCCTGGTGGAGGGGATGCAGGACAAATGCAAGGCGGGGGACATTGTCGCCACCAAGCACCCGGCCTATTTCTGCGATTTCAACTACGCGGTCACCTTCAACAGCTACAACTCCGCGATTTGCGTCTACTCCGGCGGTCTGAAACCGGAGAGAACCACGGAAAAATCATAACTGGCGACCCATTTACCCCGTCTGACACGAAGAGGGCGGCAGGATATGTGGTCAATGCCCGGGCGGCGATGCCGCCCAGGCCATCCGGGGGCGGCTTCGCCCCTATTTCACCCGCATCAGACGGTGATGCTGCCCGGCGCACTCGAGCTGGAGCACCTGGGATCGGGCCATGGCCTCCACCCTGGCCAGCATCTCGGCGCTGTAGCCCTTGCGGCGCATCCATTGCAAGGGCTCCTCAAAGCCCCCTTCGTTGACCACGAAGGTATCTGTGTAGGACTCCTTGACGATGCTGACCACCCAGATGCGCTGCTGAAACTCGCAGAGTCCGGCCACCAGAGTGGCCGCCCGCCCGGCCAGGGCGCGCACACGGCGGGCAAGAAGATGAACCATGGTATGGGCTCCGAACTGATAAAAGGGAAAACAGACTGGCACCCGGGTGGACGCGCCACCCTGTGCCCTCTCAACCCGCCCCGCTCCTATCGCGGGGCAGACAACTGACTGGAAGGAGGCGGGTTCCCGCCCTCCCCTGCGGCCCGGCGCTGGCGCTTGACCGCATACATGCTCGCATCGGCCCGGTTCAGCGCCTCCTCGACGCTGACCTCGGCCGGCATCACGGCCACCGCCCCCACGCTGGCACCGGGATAATGGATCACCTTGTCCCCCACCGGCAGTGACAGCACGCTGTGCTCGAACAGGCGCTGGCGAAACGCCGCCACCGCCCCGTCCAGCGTGTCGGCGTCCGGGAAGGCCCCATGCCCACGGCCACGAACTCGTCCCCCCCAAAGCGGGCCAGCAGATCGCCGCCACGCAGGGTCTCGCTCAGTTGCCGCGCCATGGCGGTGAGCAGCCTGTCCCCCGCCTCGTGGCCATACTCGTCGTTGATGGCCTTGAAGCCATCGAGATCCACAAAGGCGATGAGCACCGGATGCCCCGCCCGCTCCGACAGGGAGAACAAGCGGGTGAGCTCCAGCATCAGGGCGCGGCGGTTGGGGAGCCCGGTGAGGGGATCGGAGAGGGCCAGGCGCGAGAGCTCGTCGTTGGCCTGCTGCAATTGCCGCAGCAGTTGCTCCCGCTCCACCTGTTCGGCAATCAGGTGCGCGAAGAAGGCGATGAGCTGCTGCGCCCCCGCCACCGCGGGTTTTTGTTCGGTACTGGCGCCGCACAGGGTGCCATAGAGGGAGCCGGTCGAGGTGCGCACCGGGCTGCTCAGATAGGAGCGAATGCCGAGCTCGCTGGCCGCCTGGGAGTCCCCCCACAGAGCGGCGACGTCATCGGTGTAACCAATCTCTTCGTCGATGGCACGGCGACACAGGGTATCGCTCCACTCCACCGTCATCCCCTCGGGGATCTGCAGCCCGGCCACATTGCGGGCATAACGGACATGCTGGGTGCTTTGCCCGAGGTCAATCTCGGTGAGATAGGTCGACTCCAGCCCGGTCACCGACGCCAGCATCTCCAGCAAGGGGCGGGTCAGGCTCTCCAGATCCCGCGCGTTTATCATCTGCTCCGACAGGGCCTGCAATATCTTGTCCATGCCTCTCTCCCAGCTTGCATGTCATGTCCGCACACCTTAGCCAACTCGGGGCACGCCAGACAAGTGCGAGAAAGGGGTAGACCGGGAAAACACCCACCCGCTAACGGCCTGGCGGGCGCGCCGCCACGCCCGGGGCCCCCCCCCGGCGGCCCGCCCCGGGCCATAACTTTGAACCAGCGCAAAAAACCCATCATTTCTGACACATCCCTCAGCAATAGCCGTGGATCGGGCCCCGTCGGCTCCGTAGGATGGTAATGGGTGCCCGTTGGCCCCTGTTTCGTCCCGTCGGGTCAGCGGCGCATTGTGGTAGCGAGAGCCAGGGGCGGTAGCAATTCTGGCGGATGCCAGCCCGGCATCCCGCGCCTGCGGCAAGGGGCGAGGGTGTCACCCTCGACGGGAGTGCCCGTCAGCCTCGAGGCTCCATCCTCTCCCCTGCGGGTAAGACGTTAGAAACCATTGGTAGAGTCGAGTAGGGTCGATTAGCGAAGCGTAATCGTCCGCGGTAACAGTCCCCTCTCCCCTTGCGGGAGAGGGTCAGGGTGAGGGGTTCGGTAACGCCATTGCCTGGCGAATGCCACCCCACGCCTCAATGGCATGGCTTCGCCATGCAGGACACGAGGGCGCTGCCCTCGACCGGGTTTCGCCCTTATCCCCTCGCCCCTTTGGGGGAGAGGGCCAGGGTGAGGAGTCGGTAACATCATTACTCGATGTCGTAGACCGCTGGATTGACATGGCTTCGCCATGCAGGACACGAGGGCGCTGCCCTCGACAGGGTTTCGCCCGCCCTTCGGGCTTGGGCGAGTGACTTTTCTTTGCGTGGCCAAAGAAAAGTCACCAAAAGAAAGGCCACCCCCACTTGTTCGCCCTCCTGCGTTGGGTTCCCTCGGTTCAGGCAAAAGGTCTGGCGGAACGACGCAGACGGTACATCCCTGTACCGCCTGCGTCTGCGCCGTCGTCCATGACGGCGCTCCTGACCTTGTGCCCTCACCTCGGCGAACAACAGGGGGGCAACACCCAACCCGCAGCACCGAGGCCGGTTAACAGGCGCAGGGTACACCAAGCGCAGCGCATTGCACTGTGGTAACCCCCCGTCTATTCGGGGCAAAAATCGGGCGGGTTGTTATCTCAGAGCCAACCCCTCGCCCACCCCATGGCGTGACCAGATTGCCTCACCAATGAAACAAGAATTATCAACGTAGCTTCATTGGTGAAAAAATCATGGTGAGTATAACGACAAGCGGCACCCATCCCTATCGGGAAACGGTTTTATATTGAAGGCCCGAGAGTGAGTATTTCACTGTAATAACACCTTATTTCTCGAACGTCCTATTATGTTTTTTAATCGAACCTATAACCATTAACCACAATTAATAAACCACATAAGTGATAAGCATGAAAATTTCAATTCTCCATTTAAGTGACATTCATATAAAAGGAACAACGGAGGAGGAATTTCTTGAAAAAATAGTTCCAAATCTTACTAATCTCACATCCTATCATGCATCATCCTCTGACGTTATATTCATAGCGATCACCGGAGACATTGCATTCAGCGGTAAAGAACATGAGTATTTAATAGCATCTAGGTTTATAGAGAAACTAAAAAATGACATTAATGCAGATACTAAAAAGCCTGTTGAGATAATCATAGTGCCTGGAAATCATGACTGTAACTTTAGCAATGCAAACCAAGCCAGATCTATCTTACTTCAATTTTTAACATCTAATAGTAATTCTAGTTTAGAGAATGAAACCATAAATCAAATTGCATCTATACAAGATGAGTATTTTAAGTTTGAAAAAGACGTAAATCCTAATTACATCGAACACTCTAAAATCTTTAAAACATTTGACTACGTACATGTCAATACAACAGTTAGATTTGCACTAATAAATACATCTTGGTGCTCAGAGTTGCATGAAAAACAAGGAAAAATGATAATTCCAAACAATGCAATTAATTTCGGTAAAATCAACCAAAGCGATATTGTAATAACTCTATTTCATCACCCGTTCAATTGGTTTTCACAAAGTTGTTATCATGACTTCAGGAAAAACACCAGAGAGCATTCAAACTTCATAGTAACAGGCCATGAACATCAGCCTACCGTGACCGATACATATGAACAAAACTCTGGCGAATGTGTTTTTATCGAAGGGGCATCATTGCATGATGATTCTAACAACTCAGAGTTTTCAGTCATCAATATTGATACAGACTCACATCACTACATTATTTCAACCTATAAATATGACCCTGCGGAGCAAATATACGTTGCCAACTCAGAATGTACAAATACATATGGCTGTGATACAAAACATAAGAATGGTAGCTTGTCCTACTCATTTGAAATACTAGAAAACAATAATGACTTGGGCGGTGCATTCCAAAACTCAGGCACGGACCATCTAAAGATTAGTGATATATATGTTTACCCACATATTAAAGAAATAGGAAACGATGTAGACAACCATCTATATGATGCATCCGAGTTAAAAAAAGTTGATTTTATTGGTGAGTGTATAATCCTAAAAGGTGATGAAAAAACAGGAAAAACTACCCTACTTAAAACACTCCTAGTTGAACATTTAAAAAATGGCCTACATCCAATTTATATGGATGGGAAGGAATTAAAAATATCAAAGCCGAATCAACTTACACGCAGTATAGAGTCAGCAATAAATGCCCAATACACTAAAGAATCTGCTTTCGACACTTACAAACAAGTACCGAAGGAAAAAAGAATTTTGTTTTTTGATAATTTTGACGAAATTCAAGTAAAATCAACAAGTGGGCTAGACTCCATTCTTAATGAGCTAAAAAGTACCTTTGGAAACATCGTTATCACAGTAAATGAACTTTTTGATCTAACTTCATTTATTAATGAGCATACTGTAAACCCTTTTAATGGATATAGAAATTTCTCTATTCAACCATTTGGCTTTAGAAAACGGAATGAACTTATAAAAAGATGGTATAGCGTTGGTAGTAACAAGTTTGAAGATGAGTCTTTGCTTTTCAATAAAGTAGATAAAGCTGAGAAAAACATTGGTATCATAATATCTAAAAACCTTATTCCACCAGCTCCAATTTATCTTTTGACATTAATGCAAAGCATGGAAGCTGGACATGGCAGTGAGTTGAATGAGAGTTCACTAGGTGAATATTATCGTTTCCTAATCACACAGTCCCTACTTAATAATGGGATAAAAAGAGAAAATCTTACTGAATACTTTGAGTATTTATGTCAACTATCTTGGTATGTCCATCAGAACGCAAGAGAACAATTAACGCACGAAGAGGTAAGCAATTTTAACAGTATTTTTAGTAATGAGCGTCATACCGTAGAGCTAAGAACTAGGCTTGGAGAGCTGTGTGCAGCAAACATATTGTCAAACTATGGAGGACTCTACTCATTTAAGTACCCTTACATATACTATTTCTTCAAAGGGCTATATTTGAGTGATAATATTGAGCTACACGTATGTGTTGAACATATAAATCATTGCTTCAAACACCTTTATGTTAGATCAAACGCACATACTATACTATTTTTAGCTCATCATGCTGGTTCAAGCTCGACTAGAACTTTAATTGAGTGTATGAAACATGCAATGTCATCATTGTTTCGAGATAATTCGCCTGTCACGTTCGAAACAGATGAGGGATTAACCAACATTGTTCGACATTCACCTAATTTAATATATAACAAAACTTCACCTGAAGAACATCGCCAAAGAGTAAATGAAACTAAAGATCTTGCAGACAGTGATAATGATGGTCTATCAGAAATTGAAGAAGACAACCCAGACGATCTAAGTCTTGTTGCACAGATAACTACTATGTTCAAAGCGATCGAAATTGCGGGTCAATTTTTGAAGAACCAATACGCAAAAATCAACCGCTTAGAAAAAAGAGAGATTTTAAACGAAATATTTTCAGCACCATTGAGAAGCTTAGATAATTTCTATGAGTTTATAAGAGAGAATCCGGATGCACTCATATCCGAGATTGAGAAAAAAATTGAGCGAAAAGGAATATCAAATGATAAAGAAAAAATTAGGGTTGCTTCACAACAAACTGTGTCAGCACTAATTCAATTCCTTTCCGTAATATATTTAACAAAACCGGCTCAAGCAGCAAACTCAGCTAACTTATTTGAGGATATTTTTCATATTGTTGATGATAAAAAAACGACATCATACAAAATGATTAGATTGGCTCAATTACTTGACTCACCGAGTGCAATTCCAAGGGGGCACATCGAGGAAATTTTAAAAGAGTCAAAAAACAATATCTTTGTCAAAAAGATACTTCAAATAATAGTAATAAAACGGCTTTACATGTACAGAACCGCAGAGGCTGACATGCAATGGATCAATAGTAAGCTAGATATTGACATCACCAAACAGAAAGAAATTTCATATATTAAAGGCTCAAATCTATTTCTCACCAAAAAATAAACCTAGTTTTTTTACAACCTCAATAAACACGCTAGAAACATTGAGCAATGTGATAGTTAAAAACCGCGGCCTTGAGTTGCGGTTTTTATTTATATTGCCCAGATAATTTTTACCAAAACGCTACCTGATTACCCATGATTAGCAGTCACCACGAGCTATACTGATCTTACGTACAGTTACTGAGGTGCGAGATCATGGC
>NZ_JAPCIQ010000036.1:0-35982 GCF_027707405.1 Aeromonas sp. QDB68
TGGAGGCGCGGTGCAATCAGGCCGCCCGATGAAGCAGGAACCCGGTACTGCGCGAGCAGCTATCACCCAGTAATGGGGATCCCCCTCCTGTGACGCGAAGCGCTAAGGTGGGGGAGGATGTCAACGTGCTCTGGAGCGCCACTGTCGCCTCGGTGATCCCCATGGTGCTGCGTCGCTTTCGCATCGACCCGGCGGTGGTCTCCGCCCCCTTCATCGCTACCCTGGTGGACGGTGCCGGCCTCATCATCTACTTCGAGATAGCCAAGCTGATCCTGCCGGATCTGCAGTAGGAAAGCACAAGAGACAAAAAAGGCAGCCATCGGCTGCCTTTTTGCACAGAGGGGCGGATCACCCGAGCTGGAACAGCAGGGGCCAGCCCTGCTCGTGGCAGTAGCGGTGCTCCTTTTCCAGGTTCTGCATCAGCAACTTGTTCTCGTCACACCAGTCCAGGGGCAGGGTGACCACCAGCTGATCCCCGGCGGCCTGCACGTTCCACTCGGGCAGCAAGTTGTCCTGACGCCTGTGGTGGGCCGCTACCGCGAGGCGCAGGATGCGGATGCAGCGCAGCACCGTCTGCTCGTCGTGGTTGGGCAGGGCCGGCAGCTCGGAGAGCTTGAGCCCCTTGCGGTGAAAGCGCACCAGGGCCGCCAGCAGGGCCTGATCGTCCTGGTTGAAGCCGGGCAGATCGGTGTTTTGCAAGATATAGGCGGAGTGTTTGTGGATGCCGCTGTAGTTGATGGCAAGGCCGATCTCGTGCAGCCGCGCCGCCCAGCCGAGGATGGCGCGATAGGGCTCTTCCGGCATCTCCCAGGGGCCGCACAGGGCGTCGAACAGGGAGAGGACGCTGCTCTCTACCCGGGTGGCCTGGCGCTTGTCGATGCGATAGTGAGTGCTGAGTGCAAGCGCGGTACGTTCGCGAATGTCGTGATGCTGCAGGCGCTCCTCGAACTCGTAGAGCAACCCTTCGCGCAGGGCGCCGTCGGAGTACTCCATCCGCTCGATGGGCAGGGAGGTGAATAGCCCGAGCAGGATGGCCACCGCGGCGGCAAAGACCCCCTGACGCTCCTCGGTGAGGCCCGCCAGTTTGAGCTGATCGACCCGCTTGTGCTTGAGCATCTCTTCTTTCAGCCGCTCCAGTCCCGCCAGGGTGATGGCACCATCGGTCCACTCTTCCCCCTGCAACACGTCGCGCACGGTGCGGATGGAGCCCGAGCTGCCGAGGCAGCTCTGCCAGCCCAGCTTGCGGTACTGGTTGATGATGGGGGCGAGCTGATGCTGGGCTTCCAACACGGCGGCGTTGAAGGCCTTCTCGCCGAGCTTGCCGTTGCCAAAGAAGCTCTGGGTGAAGCTAACGCAGCCCATCTTGCGGCTGGTGAGCGCCTTGTGCTCAAACCCTTCGCCGATGATGAGCTCGGTGCTGCCGCCGCCGATGTCCACCACCAGCACCTGGCCCTCGATGTGCTGGGTATGGGCGACCCCCTGATAGATGAGGCGGGCCTCTTCCTGGCCGCTGATGATCTCGATGGGGTGGTTGAGCACCTTGGCTGCCTCGCGCACGAAGTCGCGGGCGTTGCTGGCGCGGCGCAATGTGTAGGTGCCGGCGATGCGGATCTGATCCGGCTTGATGTTGGTGAGCCGCTCGGCGAACAGGGCGAGGCAGTCCAGCCCGCGCGCCATGGCCTCCGGGGACATGCGGCGCTGACCGTCCATCCCTTCGGCGAGGCGCACTCGCTCCTTGATGCGATCGATGATCTGCATCCGCCCCTCGGTGAGGCGGGCGATGACCATGTGGAAGCTGTTCGAGCCCAGGTCGACAGCGGCGTACAGACTATTGTCCATGGTTTGACTCTATGCGTTTGAGGTAGTCGTAAATCGCCACCTGGGAACGGACCTTGCGGCGGTTGCCCCGCTTCACGTATTCGTTCTTCTGGTCGGCATCGATCACCCGCGCCTTGCAGGTATCACTCAGTTGTAGCTCGAGAATGTCGAGGATGCGCTGCTTGAGCCGCTCGTCATAGATGGGGGTGCCCACCTCGATGCGACCGTCGATGTTGCGGCTCATCCAGTCGGCACTGGAGATATAGAGCTGGGGATTGCCCTTGTTGTGGAACACCATCACCCGCGGATGTTCGAGGAAACGGTCGATGATGCTGATGACCCGGATGTTGTCGCTCAGACCCGGCACCCCCGGGCGCAGGGCGCACATGCCCCGGATGATCATCTGGATGGGCACCCCGGCCTGGCCGGCGGCATAGAGCCGGTTGATGAGGTCTCTGTCCACCAGGTTGTTGATCTTGAGGGTGATGCCGCTGGGTTGCCCCGCCTTGGCGTTGGCCAGCTCGTTGTCGATGAGGCGATAGAGCTGGCGGCGGCTGTTGATGGGGGAGACCAGCAGGTGGTTGAACTTGTAGCGCCGGTACGGGTACTCGATGTACTCGAACACGCTCTCCACCTCGGCGGTGATGTCCGGATGGCGGGTCAGCAGGGAGAAGTCGGTGTAGATCTTGGCGGTCTTCTCGTTGAAGTTGCCGGTCCCGATATGGGCGTAGCGCACCGCCTCGCCGTTCTCGTGGCGGGTGATGAGGCAGAGCTTGGAGTGGATCTTGAGGCTGGGCACCCCGAACACCACCTTGACGCCTGCGTCGGTCAGGATGTTGGCCCAGTCGATGTTGGCCGCCTCGTCGAAGCGGGCGCGCAGCTCCACCACCACGGTCACCTTCTTGCCGTTGTTGGCGGCGTCGATGAGGGAGTGGATGATCCGCGACTTCTTGGCCACCCGGTAGATGTTGATGCGAATGGCGCTGACCGCCGGGTCGAAGGCCGCCTGGCGCACCAGCTCGGTGAAGTGGTGGAACTTGTGGTACGGGTAGTAGAGCAGGATGTCCTGCTTGGCGATGGCGTCGAAGGCGTTGACGAAGCCGTCAAAGTCGCGGCAATCGAGGGCCGGCAGCTTGGGGTTTTCCAGATAATCCCGGCCCACATTGGGGAAGCCGATGAAATCCTTGAAGTTGTGATAGCGCCCACCGGGCATGATGGCGTCGTAGGAGCTGATCTGCAGCTTGAGCTTCAAGAAGCTTATCATGGCCGCCGGCATCTCCCGCTCGTAGACGAAGCGCACCGGCATGGCAGTGAGGCGCTGTTTCAAGCCGTCACTCATCTTGTCCACCAGGCTGAGGTCCAGCTGGTCGGAGAGGTCATATTCGGCATCCCGGGTCAGCTTGACCGCGTAGGCGGCAATCTCGTCGTAGTCGAAGAAGCCCTTGAAGATCTCGTCCAGACAGAAGCGGATAACGTTGTCCAGGATGATGATCTGCTTCTTGCGACGGGTGCCCTCCGGCGGTAGCTGGAAGAAGCGGGGCAGATCGTCGGTGGGCACTTCCACCAGGGCGTACTGGATCACCTGGCCGTTCTTCTTCATCTCGATGGCGAGATAGGTGTGCTCGTCTTTCAGGAACTTGACCGGGTTGACCTCCTTGTTGAGGAGGATGGGGATGATGTGGCGCAGTACCTTTTCCCGGAAGAAGATCCGCAGCCACTGCTGGATGGACTCGGAGAGCTGGCTTTCGTTCACCAGGAAGATGTTGTGGCGGGCCAGCGCGATCAGCAGCTCCTTGTAGGTGTTGTCGAACGCCTCGCCGAGCGCCATCACCTTCTGCTGGATGGCGCGCAGCAGCACCTTGGCCTCGTCGTCGCCGCCGTGGACTTCGTTGATGAGGATGCGGCGCTTGACGTCCGACACCCGTACCTTGAAGAACTCGTCCTGATTGGAGGAGAAAATCCCGAGGAAACGGACCCGCTCGATGAGGGGTACCGTCTTGTCCATCGCCTCTTGCAACACCCGTTCATTGAATGAGAGCCAGCTAAGCTCTTTCTCTTCATACTGCTTGTCGGTGCTCATCTGGTGCCTCTTTGCTCTGGTTGCGTCTGCGCGGAAGTTATGGCGTCAAACCATGACAAATTTATGACAGGCGACACTATTCGCTCAGATCCTGATCGATGTCGACGACGAGGTCGTCGGAGAGGGACTCCAGGGCCGTGACGAGATCGTCCAGTTCGAGCTGCGGCGGCAGGGCCACCAGGGCGTGGGCATAGAAGAGAGGGGCGCCTGAGTGGGGCGCAGGTTCGCAACCTGTGGTGAGGTCGGCGACGTTGATGTTGAGCTGGCGCAGGATGCTGGCCACTTCGTGGACGATGCCCGGTCTGTCGTTGCCGGTGACGCTGAGCATCACCTGATGGGCCGGTTGCGGGCTCAGCTGCCCTTCGGCGAAGCTCACGGTGAGGCCAGGCAGCATCACCAGGGCCTCGCACAGGCTGCGGTAATGCTCGTCAGGCACGGCGACGTGCAAAATGCCGGCAAATTGCCCCGCCAGCTCGCTCATGGAGCTGGCCAGCCAGTTACCCTGCTGCCGGGTGATGGTATCGGCCAGGCTCTCGACGATCCCGGGTTTGTCTGCGCCGATCACGGTGACGACCAATTGCTTTTGCATCCTGCTCTCCTTGAATGGGGCTGCGTGGGGTCCGTTGACGCCTGGCGGCGACGGGGTGCGCGCCAGAACGTCCATGGGCTCTACATTGTGCCTGCTGTGACAGGCCATATGAAGCCCGCCTTGCGCAAATTCAGTGAAAAAACGCGAATGCCGGGACGGGCTTGATTTCTGCGCTGCCTGAGTCGCTTTCCCCGTGGTAGAGTGTGCCCCTTCCTTTGGTGTGAACTGAATTTGTCTTGTAAACGGGATGTGCGTGTATGAATAGCCTTGTCGTATCAGGAGCCGTGTTGCTGGGGTTGCTCCTGCTGGTGATCGTCTGGCGCAGGGAGAAAGAGGGCAAGGCCGAGCCCTATGATCTGCAGGAAACCTTGATGAGCCCAGCCGAGCGCACCTTCTTCGGGGTGCTGGATCAGGCGGTGGGGGACAAGGCCCGTGTCTTTGCCAAGGTACGAGCCTCCTATGTATTGACGCCCGAGGCGCACCTTGGCAAGGGCAAGCGCCAGCAGGCGCTCGGCAAGATAGGGGAGAAGCACTTCGATTTTCTGCTCTGCCACCCGGCGGATCTCTCTTTCCTGTGTGCCGTGGAGCTGGATGACGAGGGGCACCGCCACCAGAAGCGCAAGTCGCGGGATCTCTTCCTGAAGGCGGCCTGCGATGGCGCCGGCCTGCCGCTGTTGCAGATCCCGGCCAGCAGCCACTACCAGGTCGACGAGTTGCGGGAGCAACTGCTGCCCCTGCTGGCGAGAACGACGGCGCCGGTGGATGACCTGCTGCCCGGCGAGCGCCGCGAACCGACCTTCAGCCCGCTGCTGCTCGATGGTGTCGATCTGGGCACGTCACACCCGGGGGCTGCCAGGGAGCCCCAGGTGCCGCCCCCCCAGGCCGGAGAGGCAATGCCCGTGTTGATGGAGGAGAATCCCTTCCTCGATCCGGATGAGGAGGAGCCCCGGGAGACGATCCCTCATTGCCCCCGCTGTGCCGCGCCCCTGGTGGCACGGGAAGCACGAAAGGGTCCCCATGCCGGTCGCCTGTTCCTCGCCTGCAGCCGGTTTCCCGAGTGCCGCTATGCCGCTCCCCAGGAGAGCGTGAAACACTGATCCCTCCTCTGACGCCGCACCCTGTCGGCGTCATTCTTTCCCCTTCGCTGGTTTTCATCCGATACTCAATCTGGCTGGAAGCGTGATCCCCGTCCCGCCAGGGTCCGGGAGGATGTGACAAGTTTTGACAATCCGCCATAATTTTGGCACTTTGTCCCCCTTATGACACAGTGCGAAATTGGTTTTAATAAGCACTTAAAAAACAATAGTTTGGCGTCAGGTGTGAAAATATGGATAGGATGGCTATGGGTGTGCTGCTTGTTGATGCCGATGATGTGCGGCGCCAGCAACTGGGGACTGTGCTCTCCTTCATGGGGATCCCCTGGCAGGAGGTGGTTGAGAGCGATCTCGATGTGGCCATCGAGACTGCCGGGCCCTTGCAGGGGATTCTGGCCGGGGAACTGCGCGAGCGCGCCCTGAGTGAGCTGCTTGCCGCCCATCCTCGTCTGCCCTTCCTCTCCCTGATGCCGGCGAGCCATGGTTGCAGCAACTTCATCGGGGTGGCCGAGGCGCCCTTTACCTATGAGTCCCTCACCCGTCATCTGCACTTCTGCCAGGCCTTCATCTCCCTGCATCCCCGTCATCAGACCCACGACAAGGGTCAGACCCTGCTGCGCCTGCTGGTGGGCAAGGGGAGGGGCATTCAGGAGGTGCGCCGTCTCATCGGCCAGGTGGCCGAGACCGACGCCAACGTACTGATCCTCGGTGAGTCCGGAACCGGCAAGGAGGTGGTGGCTCGCGCCATCCACGAGCTGTCCGCCCGAAGCGCGGGCCCCTTCGTGCCCATCAACTGCGGCGCCATTCCGGCGGAGCTGCTCGAGAGCGAGCTGTTCGGTCACGAGAAGGGGGCCTTCACCGGTGCCATTGCCGCCCGGCGCGGCCGCTTCGAACTGGCCCAGGGGGGCACCCTCTTCCTCGACGAAATCGGCGATATGCCGCTGCCGATGCAGGTCAAGTTGCTGCGGGTGCTGCAGGAGCGCCAGTTCGACCGGGTCGGGGGCGGCAAGGCCGTCCAGGCAGATGTGAGGGTGATCGCGGCGACCCACCGGGATCTGGAAGCCATGATCCGCACCCAGGCATTTCGCGAAGATCTCTACTACCGCCTCAATGTGTTCCCCATCGAGACACCCCCCCTGCGGGATCGGGCCGACGACATCCCGCTGCTGCTGCAGGAGCTGCTCAATCGCCATGCCGAACAGCACAAGGGGATCATCCGTCTGACCCAGCGCGCCATGGAGTCCCTGATGCAGTACGCCTGGCCCGGCAACGTGCGCGAGCTGTCCAACCTCATCGAGCGCTTGCTCATCCTCTATCCGAACCAGATCGTCGATGTGGCGGATCTGCCCGGCCGCTATCGCCTGCTGCCCTGCGAACCACGAGATGAACGGCTCACCGAGATGGACGAGCGGGACGCCCTGGCTGCCGTGTTCCAGTCCCCACCAGAGCTGGATCCCGGCATCGCCATGCCCCTGCCCATGCAGTTGCCCCAGGAAGGGGTCAACCTCAAGGAGATGCTGGCCGACCTCGAGGTGGAGCTGATCCGCCAGGCCCTGGAGTCCCAGGACGGGGTGGTGGCCCGCGCCGCCGACCTGCTCAGCATGCGCCGCACCACCCTGGTGGAGAAGATGAAGAAGTACGGCATGAGCAAGGACAATTGAGGTCAATGCTTTGACGCATTGACCCAATGCATTGATAAATAACCTCTATTTTGCTGGCATGGAAATTGAATAAGCTGACTCAATCGCCAGTTTGAGGTCAGTTTTATGACAGCCCAGCCGCAAGATACCCCGCTCCAGTCTCACGAGGTGAGCCAGCTTTACGCCATCTTCACGGCGCTGCCCACCGGTGTCTTGCTGCTCGACGGCGAGGGCCGGATCACCCGTGCCAACCCGGCCGCCAAGGCACTGCTGGGAGAGCCGCTGGAAGGCCAGGCCTGGCGCCAGATCATCGACCGCTGTTTCCAGCCCCGCGAGGATGATGGCCACGAGATTTCTCTGCGCGACGGCCGCCGGGTCCAGCTGTCGACCCAGCCGCTGCCGGATCAGCCCGGCCAACTGGTGTTCATTACCGACTTGACCGAGACCCGCCAGTTGCAGGACAGGGTCAACCACATGAAGCGCCTCTCCGCCCTTGGCAACATGGCGGCTTCTCTGGCGCACCAGATTCGCACCCCGCTCTCCGCCGCCATGCTCTATGCGGCCAACCTGGCCAACCGCACCCTCAAGCCTGAATCCCGCAGCCAGTTCCAGCAAAAATTGATGGCGCGCCTGCAGGATCTCGAGAAGCAGATCAACGACATCCTGCTGTTTGCCCGCAATGGCGACAACCAGGTGGTGGCGCCCCTCTCGGTGCAGGGCTTGCTGGCGGAAGTGCAGGCGGGGGCCGAAGCCTTCTGCCAGCAGCAGGGCTGCGCCTTGCATCTGGAGGCCCCTGAGCCCGATCTCTGTCTGCTTGCCAACAGCAGTGCCCTGGCGGGGGCCATCAACAACCTCATCGCCAATGCCCGGCAGGCCGGCGCCGATTCGCTCCTGGTGAGCGCTGTGCGCAGCGGCAACCGGGTGGAGATGCGGGTCATCGACAACGGCAAGGGGATGGCCCCCTCCCTGCTCAACCAGATCTTCGAACCCTTCTTTACCACCCGATCCCAGGGCACGGGCCTCGGTCTTGCGGTGGTGCAGTCGGTGGTACGAGCTCATCAGGGGGAGGTGAGCGTGGCCTCGGTCCCTGGCGAGGGCACCTGTTTTACCCTGTCCTTCCCCCTGCATCAGCAACAGGTTCAGTTGGGGGGAGTGGCATGAGGCGCGCAAAAGCCGGAGCGCCGGTGAAGATCATTCTCGACAAGGCCATGTTGGTTGTAGGAGGTGTGGCATGACCCAGGCTCGCATTCTGGTGGTGGAAGATGACAACGGCCTGCGCGAGGCGCTGCTGGATACCCTGCTGCTCGGTGGCTATGAGTGCCGCGAGGTGGACAGCGGCGAGCGGGCCCTGCTTGCCCTGTCCCGTCAGCGCTTTGACATGGTGATCTCCGACATCCAGATGGGGGGCATGGATGGTCTGACCCTGCTCGCCAACATCCGCCAGCAATATCCCCAGGTGCCTGTGCTCCTGATGACTGCCTACGCCAACATCGACGGGGCGGTGCGCGCCATGCGCGAGGGGGCGATCGACTATCTGGCCAAGCCCTTCTCCCCCGAGGTGCTGCTCAACCAGGTCAGCCGTTATGTGCCGGCCCAGAAGGTGGAGAAGCGTGCCGTAGTGTACGGGGACCCCAGGACTGCGGAGCTGTTCCAGCTGGCGACCCGGGTGGCCAGAAGCGAAGCCACCGTCATGGTGACCGGACCGAGCGGGACGGGCAAGGAAGTGCTGGCGCGCTACATTCACGACCACTCCAGCCGGGCAGAGCAGGCCTTCGTCGCCATCAACTGCGCCGCCATTCCGGAGAACATGCTGGAAGCGACTCTGTTTGGCTACGAGAAGGGCGCCTTCACCGGTGCGGTGCAGGGGTGCCCTGGCAAGTTCGAGCAGGCTCAGGGAGGAACCCTGCTGCTCGACGAGATCACCGAGATGGATCTGGGGTTGCAGGCCAAGCTGCTGCGGGTCTTGCAGGAGAAAGAGGTGGAGCGGCTCGGCAGCCGCAAGATGATCCCCCTGGATGTGCGGGTCATTGCCACCAGCAACCGGGATCTGAAAAAAGCGGTGCAGGACGGGTTGTTCCGCGAGGATCTCTACTACCGCCTCAACGTCTTCCCCCTGCGCTGGACGGCGCTCTGGGAACGCCCGGGTGACATTCTTCCCCTGGCGGAGCATCTGCTGGCGCTGCATGCCAGCCAGATGGGGCTGCCGACGCCGCAGCTCGCAGAGGACGCCCGAGAGCGTCTGATGGCTCACCCCTGGCCCGGCAACGTGCGCGAGCTCGACAACGTGGTGCAGCGCGCCCTGATCCTCTGTCCAGACGGCCTCATCGACTGTGAGCACCTGATCCTGGAGGAGACGGACGAGACCCTGGTGCGGCCGCTTGAGCGGCTGTCAGGGGAGGGGCTTGGCGGCGAACTCAAGCTGCAGGAGCACCAGATCATTCTGGACACCCTGCAGGAGTGCAACGGCAGTCGCAAAGCGGTGGCCGACAAGCTCGGCATCAGCCCGCGCACCCTGCGCTACAAGCTGGCCCAGATGCGTGACGCCGGCATCGAGTTGCCCGCCTAGGCCTGACAGGCGCATGGCCTTGCCGGTCCGGCTCGATTATCATGGGCCCTGACGATCGGAATCCGGCTCCCCGCACAGTACGTGGGGAGCCCAGCTAGGAGACCCCCATGATCTCTCATCGTAAACTGGAAAGCCTGCTCAACCACCTGCTCGAACCCCATGCCATCAAGGATTACTGCCCCAACGGCCTGCAGGTGGAGGGGCGCGAGCGCATTCGCAAGGTGGTGACCGGCGTCACCGCCAGCCAGGCCCTCATCGATGCCGCCGTGGCCGCCGATGCTGACGCCATCCTGGTTCATCACGGCTACTTCTGGAGCGGCGAGCCGGCCCAGATCACCGGCATGAAGCAGCGTCGTCTCAAGACCCTCTTGACCCACGACATCAACCTGTTTGCCTACCACCTGCCGCTGGACGTTCATCCCGAGGTGGGGAACAACGCCCAGCTTGCCAGGCTGCTCGGCATCAAGGTGCGTCGCGGTCTCGAACCCTGGAACAGCAAGAGCGTGGCCATGGTGGGCAAGCTGGAGGAGCCCATGAGCGGCAGCGATTTTGCCAAGCTGATTGCCGAGCGTCTCGGTCGCGAGCCGCTTCATTGTGGTGACAGTGGTCCCGAGCTCATCCGCTCCGTGGCCTGGTGCACCGGCGGTGGCCAGAGCTACATCAGCCAGGCGGCGGAGCAGGGCATCGATGCCTTCATCTCCGGCGAAGCCTCCGAGCAGACCATCCACACTGCCCGCGAGATGGGCATGCACTTCTACGCCGCAGGCCATCACGCCACCGAGCGCTACGGCGTCAAGGCGCTGGGAGAGTGGCTCGCCACCGTGCACGGGCTGGAGGTCACCTTTATCGATATCGACAATCCGGTGTAGGGCCGATTAGCCGCGCAGCGGCGTCATCGGACGTGATGACAGCCATTGCGCTGGTCGATAGAAATGACAAGGGAGGCCTGAGCCTCCCTTGTGGTGTCTTACTGCTGCTCGCGGTTACTCGCTGGCATAGCCTGCCAGGCCAAGCTGCTTGCCATCGAGGAAGGCAGACCCTTCTCGCATCTGCAAGCGCCCTTCGCAGAACCACTGCACCACCAGGGGGTAGATGCTGTGCTCCTGCACCTGGACCCGGGCGGCGACCTCGTCTGCACTGTCCCCTTCGAAGATGGGGACCCGTGCCTGGAGGATCACCGGGCCGCCGTCGAGCTCTTCGGTGACGAAGTGGACGCTGGCGCCGTGTTCGTCATCACCGGCCTCGATGGCGCGCTGGTGGGTGTGCAGACCCTGGTATTTCGGCAGCAACGAGGGGTGGATGTTGATCATCCTCCCCGCGAAGTGGCGCACGAGGTCGGCGCTCAGGATCCGCATAAAGCCGGCCAGCACCACCAGATCCGGCTGATAATCCGCCATCAGGGCCAGCAGGGCGGCATCATACTCCTCCCGGCTGGCGAACTGCTGCTGGGCCAGGATGGCGGTTGCCACCCCGGCTTCCCTGGCACGCACCAGGCCATAGGCATCAGCCTTGTTGCTGATGACGCCGACCACCTGACCGGCAATCTTGCCGCCGGCACAGCCATCGAGGATGGCCTGCAGGTTGCTGCCGCTGCCTGAGATGAGGACGAGGATGCGTTTCATAGGGGAGGTCATCTGGCCGTTGATCCGATCATTCATTGAATGATGACCTGCTCCTCACCATCGGCCGCCTTGGCGATGTGGCCGATGTGCCAGGCGTTCTCGCCTTCGGCCTTGAGCAGGGCCAGTGCCTTGTCCAGCTGATCCGCCGGCAGGGCGATGATCATGCCGACGCCGCAGTTGAAGGTGCGATACATCTCGTGGCGGGTGACGTTGCCTGCCTGTTGCAGCCAGCTGAACACCGCCGGCCACTGCCAGCTCTGCTCGTCGATGACCGCCTGGGTGTTGGCGGGCAGCACGCGCGGGATGTTCTCCCAGAAGCCGCCGCCGGTGATGTGGGACAGGGCGTGGATCTCGCACTCCTTGATGAGCTTGAGCACGGGCTTCACATAGATGCGGGTCGGCTCCAGCAGGGCGTTGGCCAGGGTGGTGTCACCCAGCGGCTGCTGCACGTCGGCCTTGGAGACTTCCAGGATCTTGCGAATGAGGGAGAAGCCGTTGGAGTGGGGACCGCTGGCGGCCAGGGCGATCAGGGCATCCCCTTCGCCAACCTTGCTGCCATCGATGATCTCGCTCTTTTCCACCACGCCGACGCAGAAACCGGCGATGTCGTAATCTTCCCCTTCATACATGCCAGGCATTTCGGCAGTTTCACCGCCGACCAGGGCACAGCCGGACTGTTCGCAGCCGGCGCCGATGCCGGTGACCACGGCAGCGGCAGTGTCCACGTCCAGTTTGCCGGTGGCATAGTAGTCGAGGAAGAAGAGGGGCTCGGCGCCCTGCACGATGAGGTCATTGACGCACATGGCGACCAAGTCGATCCCCACGGTGTCGTGCTTCTTCAGGTCGATGGCCAGACGCAGCTTGGTGCCCACCCCGTCGGTACCGGAGACCAGTACCGGTTCCTTGTAGCCAGCAGGGATTTGACACAGGGCCCCAAAGCCGCCAAGACCACCAAGGACTTCAGGACGACGAGTGCGTTTTGACACGCCCTTGATACGTTCAACCAGTGCATTGCCGGCATCGATATCTACGCCAGCATCCTTGTAGCTCAGTGAGGTTTTGTCAGTCACGCGTATTCCCCGTCATATAAAGAAGTGGAGGGTAAAATTCGGGGCGTATTCTACCAGCGGGCACGAAAAACCAGAAAGAAAATCGTTTGCGCGTTTTTGAATCGAAAAGCTCTACAAGCAGTGGCTTTTGTTGTATGATTCCGCGATTTTTTTGGCGCCGGTTAGAGGAGATAATAATGAAAGTCGTTGAAGTCAAACACCCCCTGGTCAAGCACAAGATCGGCCTGATGCGCGAAGGCGACATCAGCACCAAGCGTTTCCGTGAACTGGCCAAGGAAGTGGGCAGTTTGTTGACCTACGAAGCGACCTCTGACTTCGAAACCGAAAAAGTGACCATCGATGGCTGGAACGGCCCTGTGGAAGTCGACCAGATCAAGGGCAAGAAGGTCACCGTGGTGCCCATCCTGCGCGCCGGTCTTGGCATGATGGACGGGGTGCTGGAGCACATGCCGAGCGCCCGCGTCAGCGTGGTCGGTATCTATCGCGATGAAGAGACCCTGCAGCCTGTCCCCTACTTCGAGAAGATCGTCAGCAACATCGAAGAGCGTCTGGCCCTGGTCATCGACCCCATGCTGGCCACCGGCGGCTCCATGATCGCCACCATCGATCTGCTCAAGAAGAAAGGTTGCCAGTCCATCAAGGTGCTGGTGCTGGTTGCCGCGCCGGAAGGCATCAAGGCGCTGGAAGCCGCTCACCCGGACGTGGAGCTGTTCTGTGCCTCCATCGACCAGGGGCTGAACGAGAAGGGCTATATCGTCCCGGGTCTGGGGGATGCCGGCGACAAGATCTTCGGCACCAAGTAAGCATCACCCCATCGCCGCGCCCAAGGCGCGCAAACGGAGCCGGCACCCTGCCGGCTCCGCTGTTTCTCCCCCCTTTGCTTGCTGCCATGCGCGCCTTGCCGCTACCATAAGCACCATCCCCCATTTCGAGAATCTTCTTTATGCTGAAACGCTTAGCGACTCTCCTCTGCTGCTGTCTGCCACTCGTGGTATCGGCCGCCCAGGTAACCGACCTCTATCAGGGCAAGGCTCCCACCAGTGGCGACATGACGGCCGCCCAGTCCCAGGCGCTGGGGGATGTGCTCGTCAAGGTGACGGGCAAGCGCGATATCCTCACCCAGCCGGATGTGGTGAAGGCCCTGGCGGCGCCGGCGGATTATGTGCAGCAATACAGCTATCAGGACATCGGCTCGGTCAAGTTTCTCAAGGCGGATTTCAATGTGGCCAAGGTGAACGCCCTGGTCGGCCAGAGCAAGTTTGCCCTGCTTGGCCCGGTGCGGCCGCAGGTCGCCATCTGGCTGGTGGTCGGCGAAGGGGAGCGGCGCATTCTGCCGGATCAGTCCGGCGATGGCTGGTCCGAGGCGCTGCGTGCCCAGACCCAGGCCATGGGGCTGCCGGTCAGTCTCCCGCTGATGGATTTGGATGACAACATGGCGGTCAATGCGACCGATGTCTGGGGCCGCTTTGCTGATCCCGTGCTCAAGGCGAGCCAGCGTTACGGCGCCGAAATGGTGGTGCTCGGCAAACTGAGCCCGGAGGGGGAGGCCTGGAGCATCGACTGGGGTCTTTATGGGTCCAAGCCGGGGGCGCAGGCAGGAGAGCTGACCGAGCTGACCAAGGGCTCGGGTTCAGGTACCCAGGCCGAGGTGGCAAAGGGCTTTGCCGATGCCCTGGCCGGTTGGCTGGTGCAGCAGTACGGTACCCGTCTCTCCGGTGTCGCCTCCAGCCAGACCCTGGTGGTGGAGGGGCTGTCCGATATCGATGGCATGATCCAGATCCAGAAGCTGCTGCAGGGGATGGCCAGTGTCACCAAGGTGGCTATTGGCAAGCTGGAAGGGGACAAGGTGACCTTCAACCTCTCGCTGCAGGGGGACAAGGCCGAGCTGGTGAGGGGGTTGCAACTGGAGAGCCGCCTGCATCAGGTGGAAGACAACGAGAGCGGCCTGCGCTATCAATGGTCGCAGCCCTGATCCCGGGGAAGGATCCTGACCGCCCGGCATGGTCCGGGCGGTTCTCTATCTGCCCCGCTGGTGATACACTTGCCCGCAAATATCACAGTCAAAGCCCAACGAGTGAAGCAACCGGCCCAACTGTCTTTAGCCGTACAACTACCGGATGATGAAACCTTTGTCAGTTTTTATCCCGGCAACAACGCCCATCTGATCACCGCCCTCAAAAATGCGGCCATCGGTCAGGGCTCGCCCTTCCTCTATTTCTGGGGATCCAAGGGGTCGGGCCGCTCCCATCTGCTCCATGCTACCTGTGCCGAGGTCAACGCCCGCGACGCGGCGGCGGCCTATCTCTCCCTCGATCAGTTCGAACAGCTTGACCCCAGCATGCTCGATGCTTTGGAGAGCCTGCCCCTGGTCTGTCTCGACAGCCTGGAGGCGATCGCCGGCAACGCCCTGTGGGAGCGGGCCCTGTTCGACTTCTACAATCGCTGGAAGGAGAAGGGGGAGGGGACGCTCATCGTTACCGGCTGCAGCGCGCCACGCAAGCTGGGGCTGCAACTGCCGGATCTCGCGTCCCGTCTCGACTGGGGAGTGAGCTTCCACCTCGACGAGCTGGACGACGAGGGCAAACTCAGCGCCCTGCAACTGCGCGCCGAGCTGCGGGGTTTCAAGCTGCCCATCGACGTGGGCCGTTTCCTGCTCAACCGCCTCTCCCGCGACATGCGCACCCTGCTTGCCACCCTCAATCGTCTCGACAACGCCTCCTTCCGTGCCAAGCGCAAGCTGACCATTCCCTTTGTCAAAGAGATCCTCGAGCTCTGAGCCCGTCAGGCTGGTTTGAGGCTCGGCAACGCCGAGGCCACGAATAAAAAGAAACCCCGGCTTCAGGCCGGGGTTTTACTATCTCACGGGGCACTGTCTATCAGTGGAACTGATCTTCTTCGGTCGAGCCGGTCAGTGCGGTCACCGACGACTGGCCGCCCTGAATGACGGTGGTCACCTTGTCAAAGTAACCGGTACCCACTTCCTGCTGGTGTGCCACGAAGGTGTAGCCCCGCTCGGCAGCGGCGAACTCGGGCTGCTGCACCATCTCGACATAGTGCTTCATCCCCTCGCCACGGGCGTACTGGTAGGCCAGCTCGTACATGTGGAACCACATGTTGTGGATACCCGCCAGGGTGATGAACTGGTACTTGTAGCCCATGTCGGAGAGCTCCTGCTGGAAGCGGGCGATGGTGGCATCGTCCAGGTTCTTCTTCCAGTTGAAGCTCGGGGAGCAGTTGTAGGCCAGGATCTTGTCCGGGTACTGGGCCTTGATGGCCTCGGCAAATTTGCGCGCCTCGTCCAGATCCGGCTTGGCGGTTTCGCACCACACCATGTCGGCATAAGGGGCATAGGCCAGGCCGCGGGAGATGGCCTGCTCGATACCAGCCTGCACCTTGTAAAAGCCCTCGCTGGTGCGCTCACCGGTCAGGAAGCCGGCATCGTAGGGGTCGGCATCCGTGGTCAGCAGATCCGCTGCGTTGGCGTCGGTGCGGGCGATCACCAGGGTGGTGGTGCCGCAGACGTCGGCTGCCAGACGGGCTGCGATGAGCTTTTGCACCGCTTCCTGGCTCGGGACCAGTACCTTGCCGCCCATATGGCCGCACTTTTTCACGGACGCGAGCTGATCTTCGAAGTGCACGCCGGCGGCGCCCGCTTCAATCATCCCCTTCATCAGCTCGAAGGCGTTCAGCACGCCGCCGAAACCGGCTTCCGCATCCGCCACGATGGGCAGGAAGTAGTCGATGAAGCCCTTGTCCTCTGGTCCAACCTTGTTGGCCCACTGGATCTGGTCTGCCCGGGCGAAGGAGTTGTTGATGCGCTCCACCACGGAGGGGACGGAGTTGGCCGGGTAGAGGGACTGATCCGGGTACATGGTGGAGGAGAGGTTGTTGTCCGCCGCCACCTGCCAGCCGGAGAGATAGATGGCTTCGATGCCGGCCTTGGCCTGCTGCACCGCCTGGCCGCCGGTCAGGGCGCCGAGGCAGTTTACATAGCCTTTCTTGGCGCCGCCGTGGATCAGCTCCCACAGTTTGTCGGCGCCGCGTTGGGCCAGAGTGTGTGCCGGCTGCAGGCTGCCACGCAGGTTCACCACGTCCTCGGCGCTGTAGCCGCGCTTGATCCCTTTCCAGCGGGGGTTTTCTGCCCAGTCTTTCTCGATAGCCTGGATCTGTTGCTCACGGGTCAGTGCCATATCAGTTCCCTCTTTCATTGATTTCACGTTTCCATTGACTTGTTATGGGGGCCGTTACCGGCCCGGGTCTCACAGCCGCTCGTAGCCGGGCAGCGTCAGAAAATCGATGAGTGTGTCGGCGCAGGTGATCTCGTCCATCAGGGCGCTTGCCTCGGCGAAACGGCCCGATTGCCAGCGGGCCTCGCCCACTTCGCCTCTGACCACCTCCTGCTCCTCGGCCAGCATCTGGCGGAACAGCGCCTTGGTCACTGCCTGACCGTTGGAGAGGGTCTTGCCGTGGCGGATCCACTGCCAGATGGAGGTGCGGGAGATCTCGGCGGTGGCGGCATCTTCCATCAGTCCGTAGATGGGCACGCAGCCATTGCCGTTGATCCAGGCTTCCAGGTATTGCAGGGCGACGCGGATATTGGTGCGCATGCCCGCCTCGGTACGCTCCCCCTCGCAGGGGGCCAGCAGCTCGGCGGCGGTGATGGGGGCATCCTGCTCGCGCAGCACATAGATCTGGTTCTTGGCGCCAGCGGGGATGCTCGCGTTGAACACCGCCATGGCGGTGTCGGCGAGGCCGGGGTGGGCGACCCAGGTGCCGTCGTGGCCGTTGTTCGCTTCACGCTCCTTGTCCGCCTTCACCTTGGCGAAGACTTCGGCGTTCACTGCCGGATCCTTGGCCGGGATAAAGGCGGCCATGCCGCCCATGGCCAGGGCGCCGCGCTTGTGGCAGGTCTTGATCAGCAGCCGCGAGTAGGCGCTGAGGAACGGCTTGTCCATGGTCACCACCTGGCGGTCCGGCAGGACACGATCGGGGTGGTTCTTCAAGGTCTTGATATAGCTGAAGATGTAATCCCAGCGGCCGCAGTTGAGGGCGACGATGTGATCCTTCATCTGATAGAGCAGCTCGTCCATCTCGAATACTGCCGGCAGGGTTTCGATGAGCACGGTGGCCTTGATGGTACCGCGGGGCAGACCGAATTTGTCCTCGGTCCAGGCGAACACCTCGCTCCACCAGCGCCCTTCCAGATGGCTCTGCAGCTTGGGTACGTAGAAGTAGGGACCGGAGCCCTTGGCCAGCAACGCCTTGTGGTTGTGCAGGAAATAGAGGGCGAAGTCGAACAGGCCGCCGGGAATGGGGGCACCATCAAAGGTGACGTGCTTCTCCGGCAGATGCAGACCGCGAACCCGGCAGATGAGCACGGCCGGGTTGGGATTCAGGGTATAGGCCTTCCCCTCCGGGCTCTGGTAGGCAATGGTGCCGTTGACCGCATCGCGCAGGTTGATCTGGCCCTCGATCACCTTGTTCCATGCCGGGGCCAGGGAGTCCTCGAAGTCGGCCATGAAGACCTTGACGTTGGCGTTGAGGGCATTGATCACCATTTTGCGCTCGACCGGGCCGGTGATCTCCACACGGCGGTCCTGCAGATCGGCGGGAATGCCGCGCACCGTCCACTCACCATCGCGAATATGGGCGGTCTCTGGCAGGAAGTCCGGCAACTCGCCGCCATCGATACGGGCCTGGCGTGCGACTCGCTGCTTCAGCAGCTCATTGCGTTGGGGAGCGAAACGTTCCACCAGTTCGGACACCAGGGCCACCGCATCCGGCGTCAGGATCTGCGCGTAATCGGGAAGCATCTCGCCTTGAATGTGCAGGCGGGTGCTGCTGATGGTCTGGGCCGGTGCCGACATAGTGGGTACTCCTCCAAAAGTTACATTTTGAATTTATTAACTACGACTAACGTCTATATCCCTTTCTTTCAAACTCCCCGTAACAGCGGGGTAACACGATTCATAAGGTGCAAAAGAATGGCGGATTCGTCAACTTGATTTTTAAAACGGGTGTTTTTTGATGATAGTTAAGATGCTGTTTTAAATGGATTTATGTGATTAGTGTAAAAGCTCTTTGCAGATGGTTATGCTCTTGGGTCGCCGGGGCGGCAGGGGGGAGGATTTCGGTAGAGGGGATGGGTTAAAAATGTAACTAATTACGTAATAAAATTACAAATGCAAAAACAAATCCCGACATTACTCCAAGCTTTGCAAAAACAGCTGTATGAAATGCCTTCGTTCAATCCAGCCTGCATGAGGGCTATGAAGTGACCGGGTAGTGAACTGATGTTTAAAACTAAAATGTCAAATTGGGTCAAAATGGCGAAGGCGAACATGAGAGAGGGAAATGACGAGCAATAACGTAGGTTTGTATCACGGCGTGTCCATGAAGGAGAGGGAGGTTGGGGCGCAGAAGATGGTCAATTAAACTGATTTTTGAAGAAAAACTAGCATTTTATCGTTATTTGCGGTGGCGGTCTGTTGGCCGGGGTCAAGGGTGGTGCCGGACAGCAAAACCGGCGTCTTGAACCGCACTATGGCACGGGCTCGTCTCAGTAATCTTCATCCGGGGCGGCGAGATCGATCACATCGAGGTGCACTGAACTGCCAAACCCGTGCTCTGCGGAATCGAGCTCGGAGGGCGTGGGGGAGATCAGGGGCTGAACGGGCTGGGAGTCAACAGCTTGGGTCATGGATGCTTGCCTCATTGATTGCAAGCCGGTCGGTGATTCCATCACCCTAGTGTCCACCTCCCTGTTTTTATGGCCGGCGGAAAAGTTGCGTATCCTAGCGGCACTTTATGAAAGCTTCAAATGGTTCTGTATAAAATTCATGCCAATAAAAAGCGGCGACCCGATGAACGGGGGAGGCGAGAGGAAAAAGAGGCAAGCGTCGGGTGTGCAGGCAAAAAAATAGCCCAGTCGTTTGACTGGGCTATTTTCGGGGAATTTGGTCGGTGTGAGAGGATTCGAACCTCCGACCCTCTACACCCCATGCAGATGCGCTACCTGGCTGCGCTACACACCGACGGAGTCAGCTCGGCTGACGGGGAGGAAGTCTAATCGGATGATTTGGCGGGCGCAACTCCTTTTTTATCAGGGAGATGCCGACTGCTTCTTTATTGTTCAGCCAAGATGCAACTTGGGCCCTGGCCGGAGTTTTGGCATAATCGCCGCCCCCTTAGGCGGGCACAGGGTGGCGAACACCCAACTCGGGGCGTTCCGATGTCGCCGGGGCCTTTGGCCTCTCTTTCATTGACAGCATCTTCTGCCGTGGGCTACCGGCTAGCGCGAGGGGGAAGGGGCCCGGTGTGCCCAGGGCCGGGACGCAGCAATCCGGGAGTGCGCGGCCGATGCCGTGCAGGGGCCAGGCAAGCCGACATCATATCGACGAGAGGATCAGGGCGTGAAACCATCTGAAGTTGCAGCACAGATCAGCCAGCGCGAGCAGGACGAACGCTGGATGCGCCATGCCATGGCCCTGGCCGCCAGGGCGGAGGGGATAGGCGAGATCCCGGTAGGCGCCGTGCTGGTGCTGGGGGACAAGATAGTGGCAGAGGGGTGGAATCGCTCCATCAGCGAGCACGACGCCTGCGCCCATGCCGAGGTGATGGCGCTTCGGGAAGCGGGCAAGCAGCTTGAAAACTATCGCCTGCTCGACACCACCCTCTATGTGACGCTGGAGCCCTGTTGCATGTGTGCCGGCGCCCTCATCCACAGCCGGGTCAAGCGGGTGGTCTATGGTGCCCGGGATTTGAAGACGGGGGCGGCAGGGTCTGTGTTCGACATCCTGCTGGATCCCCGCCACAACCACCAGGTGGTACTGACGGGGGAGGTGCTCGCCGACGCCTGCTCGGCCCAGCTGTCGGATTTCTTCAAACGGCGCCGCGCCGAGAAGAAGGCGGCCAGACTCGCCGCGAAAGAGGCGCTTCCTCAAGATGACAGCGGGGCCTGATGGCCCCGTTTGCTTTTATTTCACTGCCAGACCGGCTGCCTGCTTCCCCCCGAATACCAACTGCCACCCCCCGATGGAGCCTGCGCTCTTTGCCGCTGTTGATGTAACAAAACTGTCATGCATCCGCCATATAATGCCGCCAAGCCTAGCTCACATTGAGGTCTTGCATGTCATCGGAATCGTTAAATCTGGTCATGGCGGGCAGTCGAAAACGCCGGATCAAGGATAAATTGGCCAAATATGGCGTCACCACAGGGGGAGCCCTGGTGCTGGTGGCGCTGTTGCTTATCTTCTTCTACCTGCTTTATGTGGTGAAGCCCATCTTCAATGGCGCCAGCATGGAGAGCACCGCTTCCTTCACCCTGCCCATCAAGGGCAAAACCGCCTGGCTCGGGGTCGAGGAGCAAAACGAGATAGGTTACCGCTTCAGCGACCAGGGGAAGGTCAAATTCTTTGCCGTGCAACCGGATGGCAAGATCAAGACCGGACAGGTGATTGGCGAGGCGCAGGTGAACGGCGAGATCACGGCGGTCGCGCCGCCTGCGCCGGGCCAGAAACTCATCGCCTATGGGTTTGCCAACGGCAAGGCTCAGGTGGTGCAACCCTATTTCAAGATCTCCTATCCCAATGACGTTCGCGTCATTGAGCCCAGCCTGCAATATCCCTTCGGCGAGACCCCCGTGGTGATCGATCCCCAGGGCAAGGCGCTGACGCGCATGGTCTTCGAGGCGACCAAGGACAAGATGGCGACTGCGGCCGTGACCGAAGATGGTCGTGGTGTGCTGATGGTGATGAGCGGCGAGGAGAATTTCCTCTCCGGCGAAATCGAGTGGAGCAGCCAGACCTACACCATTCCGTCCCTGCCACGCCATGTTGACCAGATGCTGCTGACCCCGAACCTGCGCCTGTTGTTCGTGCGCGAGGGCAACCGCCTGTCGGTCTATGACATCCACAACCTGAGCGACATCTCCCTGCGCAATGTCATGGAGATCAACGCCCCCAATGCCAGCGTGACCCAGGTGGCCCTGCTCTCCGGTGCGTCCTCCCTGCTGGTGGGCAACGACAACGGCGTCATCTCCCAGTGGTTCGAGGTGGCAAAGGATGGCAAGCGCCAGTTCACCCAGATCCGTGACTTCAAGGGTGACGCGCCGGTCGCCCTGCTGACCCCCGAGCACTTTCGCAAGGGCTTCATCAGCGCAGGCAGCGACGGCACCATCAACTTCTTCCATGCCACCGGCGAAGCCAAGCTGCTTGGCGAGAAGATTGACGGGGGCAACCTGGCTGCCGTTGCCATCTCTCCTCGCCACAACCTGCTGTTGACCCAGCAGGGGGATGACTTCAAGGTCTTTGACGTCGAGAACGATCACCCCGAGGTAACCTGGTCTGCCCTCTGGCAACAGGTGTGGTATGAAGGCTATCCCGAGCCCCAGTACGTGTGGCAGTCCACCTCCGCCAGCAACGACTTCGAAGCCAAGCTGAGCCTGGTGCCCCTGGTGTTCGGTACCTTGAAAGCCTCCTTCTATGCCATGGTGTTCGCGGTGCCCCTGGGTGTCGCCGGTGCCATCTACACCGCCTACTTCATGTCGGCGGGGCTGCGCAAATACGTCAAGCCGACGGTGGAGATCATGGCGGCGCTGCCGACCGTCATCCTCGGCTTCCTGGCGGGTCTGTGGCTCGCGCCCATCATCGAAGGGGCCCTGCCCGGGGTGATCCTGCTGCTGATCCTGCTGCCCATGGGCATGCTGCTCACCGCCCTGGTGTGGAACTATCTGCCGGAGCGCGGCCGCACCTGGCTGCCGGAAGGCTGGCACGCCATCCTGCTCATCCCTGTGCTGCTGTTCATCGGTTGGGGCGCCTTCGCCTTGAGCCCCATCATCGAGAACGCCTTCATGCACGGTGATTCGCGCATCTGGCTGACCCACGACATGGGCATCAAGTTTGACCAGCGCAACTCCCTGGTGGTTGGTATCGCCATGGGCTTTGCGGTCATCCCCACCATCTTCTCCATCGCCGAAGACGCGGTCTTCTCGGTGCCCAAGCACCTGACCCAGGGCTCGCTTGCGCTGGGGGCGACCCCGTGGCAGACCCTGAGCCGGGTGGTGATCCTCACCGCGAGCCCGGGCATCTTCTCGGCGGTGATGATGGGCCTTGGCCGCGCCGTGGGCGAGACCATGATCGTGCTGATGGCCACCGGCAACACCCCCATCATGGACTTTTCCATGTTCCAGGGGCTGCGGACCCTGGCGGCGAACATCGCGGTGGAGATGCCGGAATCGGAAGTGGGCAGCTCCCACTACCGGGTGCTCTTCCTCGCCGCCTTCGTGCTGTTTGTGTTCACCTTCTTGTTCAATACCCTGGCCGAATTCGTCCGCCAGCGGTTGCGTGAAAAGTACAGCTCTCTGTAAGGACTAAGGAATCGACAATGGGTAAGTGGTTTAAATCGGGGGCCCCCTGGATCTGGATGACGGGGGGCGCCGTCAGCCTGAGTCTGGTGGCCGTACTGGGTCTGTTGTTGCTGATTGGCTGGCGTGGTCTGGTCTATTTCTGGCCCCATCCCATCTATGAGTGGCAACTTGAAGATGCAAGCGGCAACAAGAGCGTCCTGATTGGCGAGATCAACGACCGGGAGCTGGTGCCGGTGGAGCGCCTGCGCGCCGCAGGCCAGGCGCTGGAAGGGGAGGATCGCGAAGAGATTACCCGTTATCTGGTCAAGACCGGCAACCGGGAGTTCGTGGACCTCGATTTTCGCTGGGTGCTGGAGACCGATATCAAATCGCGCACCCAGCCGGCGGAGCTCGCCATGGTGGAGCGTGCCACCAACGGCAACTTCTATGGTTACATCACCTCGGTGAAGGAAGATGGCCAGGAGCTGACCACGGATCTGCATCCCGCCTTGCAGCGGGTGCTGGCCCGTGCCAACGGCCTCTCAAGCCAAGCCAACGACCTGCAAAAAGGGGCCATCGGCAGCATCAACTATCAGCTGGAGCGCCTGCGCCTGAAAGAGCGCAAGGCCGAGCTGGATGACAAGCTGACCGATCAGCTTAAAGCCGAGCTGGCGAGCGAGCGTCAGGCGCTCAACGACCGTTACCAGGTGCTGGAGAAAGAGCTCTTCTCCCTGCGTACCCAGGCGGACAGAGACAGCATCACCGTCAAGGACATGCGCGGCGAGCTGGTGACCATGCCCATGTCCCGGGTGCTGGATGTGGTCTGGCCCAACGACATGAGCCTGATGGCCAAGGTGGGTCACTGGTTCCACCAGATTGGCAAGTTCGTCTCCGATGACCCCCGGGAGGCGAACACCGAGGGCGGCGTCTTCCCGGCCATCTTCGGCACCGTCTTCATGGTGATCCTGATGGCCATCATCGTGACCCCGCTCGGGGTGGTGGCGGCGGTCTACCTGCACGAGTACGCGGGCAAGAACAGCCTGACCAAGATCATCCGTATCGCGGTGATCAACCTGGCGGGGGTGCCCTCCATCGTCTACGGCGTGTTTGGCCTGGGCTTCTTCGTCTACACCCTGGGGGGCAGCATCGACCGCCTCTTCTACCCGGAAGCGCTGCCGAGCCCGACCTTCGGTTCCCCCGGAGTCATCTGGTCAGCCCTGACCCTGGCCATTCTGACCCTGCCGGTGGTGATCGTCTCCACCGAAGAGGGGCTGGCCCGGATCCCGAGCACCATTCGCCAGGGTTCGCTGGCGCTGGGTGCCACCCAGGCCGAGACCCTCTGGCGCATCGTGCTGCCCATGGCCAGCCCGGCCATCATGACCGGCCTTATCCTGGCGATTGCCCGTGCGGCGGGCGAGGTGGCGCCGCTGATGCTGGTGGGGGTGGTGAAGCTTGCTCCCACGTTGCCGATGGACGGCAACTTCCCGTACCTGCACGTGGAGCGCAAGTTCATGCACCTGGGCTTCCACATCTATGACGTGGGCTTCCAGAGCCCGAACGTCGAGGCGGCGCGTCCTCTGGTCTACGCCACCTCCTTCCTGCTGGTGACGGTGATCGTCGGCCTCAACCTGACGGCGATCGGTATTCGTAACCACCTGCGCGAGAAATTCCGGTCGCTGGAACATTAATCCAGTCATTACAGAGACGGGCAGGGACCTTCCCTGCCAACCAGATATTCCGGCGGCGGGCAAGACGTTTGCCCGCTGCCACCAAGAGAATTTGAGGTAAACAGATGATCAACGTAACACCGAGTTCGGCCCCGCACACCGCCACCGACCTGCTCAACCTGACCCCGGAGCAGACTGCGCTGGAGGTGAAGGATCTCAACCTGTACTACGGCAACAAGCAGGCGCTGTTCAACGTCAACATGAAGATCCCCAAGGGTCAGGTCACCGCCTTCATCGGCCCGTCCGGTTGCGGCAAGTCCACTTTGCTGCGCTGCATCAACCGGATGAACGATCTGGTGGAGATCTGCCGCATCGAGGGGGAGATCCAACTGCACGGCCACAACATCTATGACAAGAGCGTGGATGTCTCCGCCCTGCGCCGTCAGGTGGGCATGGTGTTCCAGCGCCCCAACCCCTTCCCCAAGTCCATCTACGAGAACGTGGTCTACGGCCTGCGCCTGCAGGGCATCAATGACCGCCGTACCCTGGACGAGGCCGCCGAGCGTTCCCTGCGCGGTGCCGCCCTGTGGGAGGAAGTGAAGGATCGTCTGCATGACAACGCCTTTGGTCTCTCCGGCGGTCAGCAGCAGCGTCTGGTGATTGCCCGTGCCATCGCCATCGAGCCGGAAGTGCTGCTGCTCGATGAACCGACCTCGGCGCTGGACCCCATCTCCACCCTCACCATCGAGGAGCTCATCAACGAGCTCAAGAGCCAGTTCACCGTGGTGATCGTAACCCACAACATGCAGCAGGCGGCGCGGGTCTCGGATCAGACCGCGTTCATGTACATGGGGGAACTCATCGAGTACTCGAATACCAACACCATCTTCACCACCCCGGCCAAGAAGAAGACCGAAGACTACATTACCGGTCGTTACGGCTAAGGGATGTCGGTGATTGAGATGAGCAAGTTGAGCATCAACAAGCAGATTGGCAGTCAGTTCAACGGCTAAGGCATGTTGGTGCAACAAGGGTGATTGAGATGAACAAGATGGGCATCAACAAACAGATTGGCAGTCAGTTCAACGGCTAAGGCATAATCGGAGCAACAAGGATTACTGGTATGGACAATATGAACCTCAACAAACACATCTCCGGTCAGTTCAATGCCGAGCTTGAGAGCGTGCGCAATCAGGTACTGGTGATGGGGGGGCTGGTGGAGAAGCAACTCACCGACGCCATCGCCGCCATCCATGGCCAGGATCTGGATGCGGCGCGCAAGATCGTGGCCAACGACCACAAGGTCAACGCCATGGAAGTGGCGATCGACGAGGAGTGCACCCGCATCATTGCCAAGCGTCAGCCCACCGCGTCCGACCTGCGGCTGGTGATGGCCATCATCAAGACCATCACGGATCTGGAGCGGATTGGCGACGTGGCGGACAAGATTGCCCGCATGCTGACCGACAACGCCAACAAGCCGCAGCCGCCGCTGGTGTCGCTGGAGAACATGGGGCGTCGCACCATCAAGATGCTCCACGACGTGCTCGACGCTTTCGCCCGCATGGATCTGGATGCCGCCCTGGCGGTCTACAAGGAAGATGACAAGGTGGATCGGGAGTACGAGTCCATCATCCGCGAGCTGATGACCTACATGATGGAAGATCCCCGCACCATCCCCCAGGTGCTCAACGTGCTCTGGGCGGCACGGGCCATCGAGCGGGTCGGCGATCGCTGCCAGCACATCTGCGAGTACATCGTCTACTACGTCAAGGGTAAGGATGTGCGTCACACCAAGGCCGATGATCTGAGCGATCTGCTGGGCAAGGGCTGATGGGGCGCCTTGGGTGGAGCTCCCGTCGCGGCTGCACGACGGGAATCCAGCACTGATTGAATAAAAAGGCGCTTTGAGCGCCTTTTTCATTGCATGTCACGGCAGTTCAAGATAACGCCACCCGGCGGGCGCTTTTCTGCTAGAATATGGCCCCTGTGTGAGTCCCGGATGGAGTCACGGTCCGGTTTCCCGGGCCCAGTTTGCCGTCTTGTGCTAAGGCGGCTGTAGCAATAGGTTAATCATGAGTTTTGCCGATAGTTTGTTCTTTCTGATGCTGCTGGTCGCCGGCAGCGTGTTCTTCTCACTCTCCGAGATCTCCCTTGCCGCCTCCCGCAAGATCAAGTTGCAGGTGATGGCCGACGAGGGCAACCGCCACGCCGAGAAGGTGCTGGCATTGCAGGCCCAGCCGGGCAACTTCTTTACCGTGGTGCAGATAGGCCTCAATACCGTCGCCATCCTCGGCGGTATCCTGGGGGAATCCGCCCTCAATCCCGCCATCAGGGAGCTGATTGCTGGCTTCTACCAGGGGCCCTGGCTCGGCCAGATTAGCTCCGCGGCCTCGTTCGTCTTCGTCACCGGCATGTTCATCCTGATAGCGGATCTGATGCCCAAGCGCCTTGCCATGACCATGCCCGAGCGGATCGCCGTGGTGGTGGTGCGTCCCATGATGCTGTGCGTCACCTTGCTGATGCCGTTGGTGTGGCTGTTCAACGGCATGGCCAACGGCCTGTTCCGGCTGATGCGCATCTCCATGGTGCGCAACGACGAGATCACCTCCGACGATATTTATGCGGTGATGGATGCAGGTGCCGAAGCCGGTGTCATCCAGCGCGAGGAGCACCAGCTCATCGAGAACGTGTTCGAGCTCCAGTCCTTGGGTGTCACTTCCGCCATGACGGCGCGCGAGAGCCTCATCTTCTTCACCCTGCAAGAGGGGGAGGAGAGCATCAAGGCGAAGATCGCCGAGCACCCCCACAACAAGTTCCTGGTGTGCGACCACAACCTCGACAGCATCAAGGGGTTCGTGGATGCCAAGGAGCTGCTGATCCGCGTCATCAGCGGCCAGAGCATCGATCTCAACAGCGGCTCCCTGGTGCAGAACGTCATCATCATTCCCGACACCCTCAACCTCTACGAGGCGATGGAGTACTTCAAGAACCATCGCGGCGATTTTGCGGTGGTGATGAACGAATACGCCCTGGTGGTGGGCATCGTCACCATGAATGACCTGATGAGTACCGTCATGGGGGAGTGGGCCACCCACGTGGTGGAAGAGCAGATAGTGCAGCGGGACGAGAACTCCTGGCTGGTGGACGGGGTGACCCCCATCTCCGACGTGATGCGCGCCTTCGACATCGAGGAGTTCCCGGAAAACCAGAATTACGAGACCATCGCCGGTTTCATCATGTACATGCTGCGCAAGATCCCCAAGCGCACCGACTCGGTCAAATATGCCGGTTACAAGTTCGAAGTGGTGGACATCGACAGTTACAAGATTGACCAGTTGCTGGTCACCCGGGTAGAACCTGCGAGCAATGAGAAGCCCGCTCAGGAATCCTAAAGGAGTTCGTTAGCAATCATGAAGATGAAGACTCATTCCCGTGCGCTGGCCTGTGTGGCGCTCACCCTGGCACTGGGTGCCTGCAGCCAGAGCGCACCGCGCAAACCGGTGACGCCTGCCAAACCCGTCGCTCCCCAGCCTGCGGTGGTGGTCCCGCAGCAGGATCCCGATGCGGTGGTGCAAAGCGCCGTGGCAGAGCCCAGCCCGGTGTTCGACGAGGAGTATCACGGCCCGGATCAAGGGTCGCTTGAATCGGTCACCGCCCTGTTTGCCCGGGGTTACATCGAATCCGCCATGCGCGAGACCATGCTGGCGGCGGTGCACAGCGACTATCCGCTGCTCGGCATGCGGGATGTGCGCCTCACTGACCCTGTTGCCAAGTTCCTCACCTCGGCCCAGGCCCGCACCACGGCCCACGACTACCTCTATGCCGGGGTGCAGCGTCGGCTGGGCCGCCCGCTCAGCCCCGCCCAGTGGGAGCAGATCTGGCAGGGCTATCCCCAGCAGGGTCGGGTCTCCGACTGGGTCAAGCAGACCAAGCGGGTGCTGGCCGGGCGCTGAGCCCCTGGTTATCGGCGGCTATGCCCGCCTTGATCCCCTGTTTCACAAGAGGTCACCCCCCGGGGTGGCCTCTTGTCGTTTCAGTGCCTGGCCAGGTGATGCCTGTGCCGGGGAGATCTCCCTTTGCCGCCATCATCCTGAGCTTGCCCGGATTTGTTCGTAGCCCCCGATTGCCTCTTGTTCTACTTTGGGTCATGATATTTGGGATTTCTAGCCGTCTAGATGTTTTGATGGCTTAATGTGGTTTCACACAATAAATACCCGTCATGGCGGGGAGACGCAGAGAGACAGAGATGGACAAGCAGGATTTGTGGGTACTCGATGGCGGTATGGGCCGTGAACTGGCGCGGCGTGGTGCGCCGTTCCGTCAACCGGAGTGGTCGGCACTGGCGTTGATGGAAGCGCCCGAGACGGTGCGCGAGGTACACCAGGCCTATGCGACGAGCGGTGCCCGGGTGATCACCACCAACAGCTATGCCCTGGTGCCCTTCCATATCGGCGAGGCACGCTTTGCCGCCCAAGGGGAGGCACTTGCGGCTCTGGCCGGGCAACTGGCCCGAGACGTGGCCGACGAGCAGGGGGGAGCCGTCAAGGTGGCTGGTTCCTTGCCGCCGCTCTTTGGCTCCTATCGTGCGGACCTCTATCAGGCCGAGCGGGTGAGCGAGCTGGCGACACCGCTTATCCGTGCCCTGTCACCCCATGTGGATCTCTGGCTGGCGGAGACCATGAGCCTCATCGCCGAGCCCCTGGCCCTCAAGGCCCTGCTGCCCGAGGACGGCAAGCCGTTCTGGGTCTCCTTTACTCTGGAAGACGAGGCGCCGGGCAGTGAGCCCACCCTGCGCTCCGGCGAGCGGGTGGCGGATGCCGTGACCGCGTTGGCGTCGGCCGGGGTGGATGCCATCCTGTTCAACTGCTGCCAGCCCGAGGTGATTGAAGGGGCGCTCAAGGTGGCCGTCGCCGCGTTGCAGGTTCAGGGGCGCACCGACGTTCGCCTCGGCGCCTATGCCAACGCCTTCCCGCCCCAGCCCAAGGAGGCGACTGCCAATGACGGTCTGGACGAGATCCGTGGCGATCTGGGGCCGCTGGATTACCTCGGCTGGGCCGAGCGCTGGCGCAGAGCCGGGGCAAACCTCATCGGCGGCTGCTGCGGCATCGGCCCGGAACACATCGAGGCGCTGGCCAGCCGGCTGCGTTAAGGAGCGCCCATGAAAGAGAGCAAGATCGGGCTCTGGTCCCTCACGGCGCTGGTGTTCAGCTCCATGGTGGGGGCCGGCATCTTTAGCCTGCCCCAGAACATGGCCGATGTGGCGGGCGCCCGCGCCGTGCTGATCGGCTGGGCCGTCACCGGGGTCGGCATACTGGCGCTGGCCATGAGCTTCCTCTACCTGTCGCGGCTCAAACCCGAGCTCGACGGCGGCATCTACAGCTATGCCCGGGCAGGCTTTGGCGAGCTGGTGGGGTTCTTCTCCGCCTGGGGATACTGGCTCTGTGCCACCATCGGCGTGGTGGGTTATCTGGTGATCGCCTTCGCGGCGCTGGGCAGCTTCGTCGACACGCCGGAGCGGGTCTGGTTTGGCGAGGGCAACACCCTGGCGGCCTTCATCGGCGAGTCCTGCATCCTCTGGGCGGTGCACCTGCTGGTGGCCCGAGGCGTACAGCAGGCGGCCCTGTTCAATCTGGTGGCGACCCTGGCCAAGAGCCTGCCGCTGCTGCTGTTCATCCTGTTCGCCTGCTACTGGTTCGATCCGGTCACCTTTGCGGCGGATCAGGAGGGCAGCACCCTGGCGGTACCGGTCTCCGAGCAGGTGCGTAACACCATGCTCATCACCCTCTGGGTCTTCACCGGCATCGAAGGGGCAGCGGTGCTCTCGGCCCGGGCGAGAAACAAGCGGGATGTGGGCACCGCCACCGTGCTCGGCGTGGTGCTGGCGCTGCTGCTCTATGTGCTCATCTCGGTGCTGGCGCTTGGAATATTGAGCCGCCCGGAGCTTGCGGCCCTGCCCAACCCCTCCATGGCGGGACTGATGGCCCAGATGACGGGTTCCTGGGGCAAGCTGCTCATCAGCGCCGGCCTCATCGTGTCGGTGCTCGCCTCCTACGTGAGCTGGACCCTCTTCTCGGCCGAGGTGCCGTTCAGCGCGGCGCGTCACGGGGCCTTCCCGGCCATCTTCCGGCGTGAGAACCGCAACGGCACCCCCATCGCCTCGCTCTGGCTTACCAGCCTGACGGTGCAGGGCTGCCTGCTGCTGGTGTGGCTGCTTGGCAAGGGGTATACCAACCTGCTGCTCATCTCCACCTCCATGATCCTGGTGCCCTACCTGCTCATCGGCCTCTTCCTGCTCAAGCTGGTCTTCAGTGGCAAGGGTGGGCAGGGCCGCGGCCTGATGCGGGTGGTGGCGCTGGTGTCGAGCGGTTATGGTTTCTGGCTGCTCTACGCCGCCGGGGTGGAGTACCTGCTGCTGTCGCTTCTGCTTTACGGGCCGGGTCTGCTGCTGTTTCTCTACAGCCGTCGCCAGCTCGGCGCCGAACAGCGGCTCAGCGGGCGCGAACGGCTGCTGGCCGGGGTGACGCTGCTGAGCCTGATCCCCGCCGTCTGGTCCTTCGTTCACGTCTGACCCGGGGGTGTCCCTGTCATGAAAAAGAGCGCCCCTGGGCGCTCTTTTTTTTTATCCTGGTCGGTGGGTCAACCGCTGGTGGGGCCCGCCGGTTTGCCAAACAACACGGCGAGCTTTTGCCGCCAGGGGAGGCCCCGGGCCTCTTGCAGCATGTCGCGCCACTCGTGGAAGGTGAGGGTGAGGGGGTTGAAGCTGTGGATTGGCTTGGTGATGCCGAAACGGCACGGCTCGCCCAAGTCTTCTTCCACGAAGGTGCCAAACAGCCGGTCCCAGATGATGAGCACGCCGGCGAAATTGCGATCGATGTAACTGGCGTTGCTGGCGTGGTGCACCCTGTGGTGGGAGGGGGTGTTGAAGATCCATTCAAGTTTGCCCAGCTTGCCCACCACCTGGGTGTGGACGAAGAACTGAAAACCCAGGCTCAAGAGTACGGTGGCCACCACCGCCTCGGGGGGGAAGCCGATGAGGATCATGGGGATCCAGAACAGCCACATGCCGGAGACCGGATACATCAGGCTCTGGCGAAAGGCGGTGGAGAGGTTGAGCCGCTCCGAGCTGTGGTGCACCACGTGGTAGGCCCAGAGCCAGCGCACATGGTGGCTCGCGAAGTGGAACAGCCAGTAGCAGAGATCCTGCAACAGAAAGAGCAGCAAAAGGCTCCAGAGGTTCAGTTCGATATCGAATAGTCGCCAGCCCCAAAGGGTGTCATAGAGATAGGCGATGGCAATGGCAATGGCAATGGCTGCCAGGGCATCGCCCCCCTGATGCATCAGTGCCAGGGTGGCATTGGCGAAGAGATCCTTCCACTGGTAACCCGCCGTGGGATAGGCGGCGCCGTGTTTTCGCAGGTAGAGCATCTCCCAGCCGATGAAGACCAGAAAGAGGGGCGAGAGGTAGAGCAGGAGCAGTTGCACATCCATGTGAGCCATCCGGTTGGACCAGTTGGATGTCAGCATACCGGATGAATTTAAAATTTCATTAACATCCTTGCTCGTTGGCGTGGTGACAACCCGATGGCAAGAGGCTGCGAAAAGGAATGCACCAGGGAGATGATCTGGGGGAGTGAAGAAGGCAAGCATAGAAGAGGGAGCCATGGGCTCCCTCTTCGTGTTGGTGCATCGCGGGTTATAGCACCTGGCTCAGGAACTGGCGCAGGCGCGGGGAGGGTGGATTGTCGAAGAAGTCGGCGGGTTTCTCGTCCACCAGCAGCTCGCCGCTCTCCATGAAGAGCACCCTGTCCGCCACTTCCCGGGCAAAGCCCATCTCGTGAGTCACCACCACCATGGTCATCCCTTCGCGGGCCAACCCCTTCATGACGTCCAGCACCTCTCCCACCATTTCGGGGTCGAGGGCGCTGGTGGGCTCGTCAAACAGCATGATGCGCGGCTGCATGGCGAGCGCCCGGGCGATGGCCACCCGCTGCTGCTGGCCGCCGGAGAGCTGGGAGGGGTAGCTCTGGGCCTTGTTGGAGAGACCGACCTTGAGCAGCAGGGCCTTGGCCCGCTCCTCAGCCTCCTGGCGAGAGAGCCCTCTCACCTTCTGGGGGGCCAGGGTGATGTTGTCCAGCACCGTCAGGTGAGGGAAGAGATTGAAGGACTGGAACACCATGCCCACCTCTTCCCGCAGCTTGTTGACATCCCCGGGTTCGGTGAGGCTGATGCCGTCGACCACGATATTGCCATCGTTGATGGTCTCCAGCTGGTTGAGGGTGCGCAGGAAGGTGGACTTGCCTGAGCCGCTCGGCCCCACGATCACCACCACTTCCCCTTCGGCCACCTGGGTGCTGACGTTTTTCAGGGCGTGCACCTCGGTGCCGTAGAACTTCTCTACACCGGTCGCCTTGATGATGGGATCAGTTGCAGCGCGCATAGTTCACCTCCAGACGACGCACCGGGAAGGGGCAGTGAGTGCCGGTGATGGCAGAACATTTCGACACCGATGGCGCCTTGATAACGGGATCAGTTGCTGCGCGCATATTTCACCTCCAGACGACGCACCAGAAAGGAGAGAGTGCCGGTCAGCACCAGATAGAGCAGAGCCACGGTGAACCACACCTCGAACGGGCTGAAGGTGGAGCTGACCACTTCGCGCCCCGCCTTGGTGAGATCCGTGATGGAGATGACGGAGACCAGAGAGGAGTCCTTGATGAGGTTGATGAACTGACCCGCGAGCGGTGGCAGCACCCGTTTGAAGGCCTGGGGCAGGATGACGTAGCGCATGGTCTGGGCCGAGGTCATGCCAAGGCTTCTGCCCGCTTCCATCTGCCCCTTGTGAATGGAGCTGATGCCGGCGCGCACGATTTCCGCCACGTAGGCGCCGGTGAAGACCGCGAGCGCCGCCACACCAGCGGTGAATCGGTCGAGGTTCAGCACGGTGCCGATAAAGAAATAGACGATGAAGATCTGCACCAGCAACGGGGTGCCACGGATGAGCTCCACATAGGTCACGGCCAGGTTGCGCAGGGCCGGATTGGGGGAGAGGCGGGCGAGCCCGGCCAGGGTGCCAAGCAGGATGGCGAAGATGCCCGCCACCAGGGAGAGCTTGACCGTGACCCAGACTCCCCAGGCAATGGGGCCGGCGGTCCAGCTCAGTTGCACATCCAGGGTATCGCCGAGGAAGACGGTATCCCCTTCAGCCAGCTGGGAGCCCTTGGGTGCGATGGCCTGACGGCGGCTGGGGTCGAGATCGTCTTGCAGGAAGAGCTGTCCCTTGTCCGCGACCACGGTGCCGTCAAACTCGGCATAGTGTTTCTGTTCTGCCTGATAGGCGATGTACTGGGGAATGCGTTCCCAGCGCCAGGTGTAATCCACTGCCTGCACGGCCTTGTAGATGCCGAAAATGGCGGCCAGCACCAGCAGCAGGAAGATCCCGTGCCAGAGCAGCTGATTGGGCTGTTTTTCCATCTGTCTTGTGAGTTTGGGGTTGATCACTGTCACAACCTCTTTTGTCGTTATCGTGTGGGGAGTCTGCGTGAAGGGGCGGCATGCCGCCCCTTTGAGAGGTTATTTGAGCTGGTTCAGCCAGGCGGTGGATTCAAACCACTTCTTGTAGAGACGGTCGTAGCTGCCGTCGCCCTTGATCTGGCGCAGGTAGTTGTTGAACCAGTTGAGGGTGTCCTGATCCCCCTTGCGGATGGCCCAGGCCAGCGGCTCGAAGGTGAACGGCTTGTCGAGGTGCACCACGGCGCCCTGGTTCTGGGACGCGAAGATGGCGTTGTAGGGCAGGTCGTAGACGAAGGCATCCACCTTGCCGTTGATCACTTCCAGCTTGGCGTCATCCTGGGTTTCAAACTGCAGCAGGGTGGCCTTGGGGATCATGCGCTTGACCGCTTGCTCGCCGGTGGTGCCGAGTTTGACCGCGATCTTGTATTTGGGATCGTTGAGGTCCTGGAAGGATTTGATTTCGCCCGCCTTGTCCTTGCGAAGCACGATGGTCTGGCCGACGACGATGTAGGGATCGGCAAAGTTCACGCGCAGGTTGCGCTGGGGAGTGACGGTCATGCCGCCCATGATGACGTCGAACTTGTCGGTCAAGAGCGCGGGGATGATGCCGTCCCAGGCGGTGTTGACGAACTCCACCTTCACGCCCATCTCCTTGGCGACCATCTTGGCGAGATCCACGTCAAAGCCGATGTACTGGCCCTGCTTGTTGGTCATCTCGAAGGGTTGATAGCCGGCATCGAAGCCGACCCGCAGCACACCGCGCTCCAGCACGGCATCCAGGGTGGAAGTGGGCGCGGCGTTGGCCAGCCCGCACAGCAGCAGGGTAGAGAGAATGAGTTTTTTGATCATAAATGACGTCTCTGTCGTAAATGTGGTCAGCCTTGAACCTGCTCCCGTGCGACTCCATGGCACAAGAGACTGCTGCATCCGGCAGCAGGCAAGACAGGATTATTGTCTTGGTCGGGGCAAAAGCCCCATATGAGATTCTATGAATGGTTCGCTGGATGAAAAATGTACCAAAACCTGTTTGTGCCAGAAGACTCAATAAGTTATGGAGACTTTTATCCCTCGTGGTGACTCATAAAACCACATGAAAACAACATATCTATCTAATGGCGCCGGTTCAAGTGCAAAATATCCGGCGGCCGTCTCGGTGGAAAATCCGGGCACAGACAGGGCGTTGTCCGGCACGCTTCACGGGGAGTAGGGCGTGCGAGTCGGGCAAATATTTTTGCCCGGCCCATAGGCTCCCTCTGTGTCTTGTCATGGGCTTCCCATATACTCAGCCATCCCCATTGGAAGGTTCGGGAATGGACGCCTCAATTCTGCTCAATCTGGACGTATTTACCCTGATGTTGATGGCCCTCGGGGGCTACAGCCTGGGATTCATCACCCTCTCCATCATCTGGTCGACCCATAGGGAAATACCCGGTCTCGGGCTCTGGTGGTGGTCCAGCCTCTGTGCCCTGGCGGCGCAATCGCTCTTCTTCATGCAGGCATTTTCCCCATATCGCGGGGATCTGGCTGGCCAACCTGCTCATCACCTTCTGCCTCGCCCTGATGCCACTCGCCATCCAGCGCTTCTTCGGGGAGCCGCCAAACTGGCGGGCATTCACCCTCTTCATGCTGGTCTATCTGCTGATCCTCTGCTGGAGCGTCATCTTCAACGACAAGATGGCCCCCCGGGTGCTGCTGGCCTGCCTGAGCTACATGATGGTGGGGGCGGTAATTGTCTGGCTCATATGGCGCCATGGCTACCCTGGCTATCTGCCTGCGGTGCTGGTGTTCACCGTGGTCAACATCCTGCTCTACGGTTTCAATCTGGTGCGCATGGGGGACCTGCTCGGCGGCGAGGTGCGGGTCCTGATGGATCAGCATGCGGTCAATGTGCTCCCCTTCCTCTCCATCTTAAATGCGAAAGGGGACTCCCTCCGACGTAGGTGGGAGGGGAATTTCGCCGGGGCGTCAGCCCCGCTGG
>NZ_JAPCIQ010000037.1:0-35739 GCF_027707405.1 Aeromonas sp. QDB68
TGGGGCATGCAGTCGTGGCAAGCCCTCCGATGCCATATCGGCTCTTGAAGCTGGCTGAGGGTCATGGGTAATCAGGACTGCATTTTAGTAAAATGTTCTCGCACGAACCTGGATCACAGCCCTCATGCACTTTTCACCTAACTGAGTCAGAAGCGCGGTATGAAAGAAAAAATCATCGACATAGATAACACTGTGTTCTTTAGCTATGAAAACATGCTCACCCGATTCAAACGCGCTAAAAGCGAGGATACCCTCGACACTATGTACCGAGGTGCCGTCAAAAAAGCTACTGACCATCTACAGGGTAGGGAGCTGTTCCATGCGCAGATCGCAATCGGGAAAGCCCTGAACCAATGCCAGCAGGATTTCGACACTTCACTGCATGGGATGACCAGAAAAGTAAACCACGCATTGAAGCAAGCCGAGCCCTGCAAGCAGTACAACCCAGAAGACGAAATGAGGCGATTGCTCTCCGACCTAGGCTGATGTTGACCAGGATGACTAATCTCCCCACTGAATGAAACACCTAAAGGCGCTGATACGTCAGCCTTGGATAGCTAGCCTAGTGATGGCATAAAAAAATCGTACACACCATAATACATAGCATGTACGATTCTGTGCTTACAGCAAAGCCAGTAGTGGCGTGGGGTTCACTCACTCACTAGACAAGATACATAGTTTTCACTATATACTCCGTATGGCGCTTTGTTTTTATCAGAATTGTCTCAGGGGGCGATGACGGCGAACCGGCCGCTGTTGAAATCATCTATCGCCTGATGGATCTCTGCCTCGCTGTTCATGACAAAGGGGCCATAACCCACGATGGGTTCATCGATGGGCTCGCCACTCAGCAGCAACAAGCTGGCCTCGCCTTCCGCCTCCAGCATGAACTCCTCACCGTTGGGATCGAGCAGCACCAGTTGTGCTTCGCCCGCGCGCTCCTGACCGTTGATAATGAGAGAGCCCTTGAGCACCACCAAGGCGCTGTTCCATCCCGCTACCGCCGGCAGCACCACGCTGGCCCCGCCCTTGAGCCGCAGATCCCAGATGTTCATGGGCGAGAAGGTGCGGGCTGGCCCCTCTACCTCGCCTTGTTGCAACCCGGCATCGTTCCCGGCGATGATGCGTACCCGCACATCGCCCTCCTTGAGGCTCAGTTGCGGGATGGTGTCGCTGGTGATGCCCTGATAACCGGGCGTCGACATCTTGTGTTTGGCGGGCAGGTTGACCCACAGCTGCACCATATCGAGGGTGCCACCACGACGGGTAAACCCCTGGGAGTGGAATTCGTCGTGCATGATGCCGGCGGCGGCCGTCATCCACTGCACGTCTCCCGGACCGATGATCCCCCCCTGGCCGGTCGAGTCGCGATGGGCAACCTCCCCTTCATAGACGATGGTGACCGTCTCGAAGCCACGGTGCGGGTGTTCCCCCACGCCCCTGGCATGATCGGCGGGCTCGAAATGTGCCGGGCCAGCCCTGTCCAGCAGCAGGAAGGGGCTCAAGGCGCGGCCATGGGTCTGATACGAGAACAGCGAGCGAACCGGGAATCCGTCGCCGACCCAGTGTTGTCGAGGGGCGCTGTAAATACCGATGACTCTTTTCATGATGCTCTCCTGGGTGATCGTCACGGGATGTGTCGTTGCTCGCATTGTGAGTCTGGAACGCTGCGTCCGGTAGACGTAAAATTTGCCATCAGCGTCCTATTTTGTGAACGATAACCCCATGCAACAGGATCTCAACGACCTCTATTTCTATGTCCAGGTGGTGGATCACGGGGGCTTTGCCCAGGCCGGCAGGGCCCTCGGCATGCCCAAATCCAGGCTCAGCCGCCGCATCGCCATGCTGGAGGAACGACTCGGGGTGCGTCTTATCCAGCGTTCCACCCGCAGCTTCACCGTCACCGAACTCGGGCAGGCTTATTACACCCGTTGCCGGGCCATGCTGGTGGAAGCCGATGCGGCGCAGGATCTCATCGCCGCGACCCAGAGCGAGCCTTGCGGTCTGGTGCGCATCGCCTGCCCCATCGATCTGCTCCACGCCCACGTCGGGAGGATGCTGGTCTCTTTCGCCCTGGCCCATCCCAGCGTCAAGGTGCAGCTCGTCGGGGTCAACCGGGCGGTGGATCTGGTCGCGGAGGGGTTGGACATGGCTCTCAGGGTGCGACCACTGCCCCTGGAGGACAGCGATCTCGCCATGCGGGTGCTGGGTTATGCGACCCAGTGTCTGGTGGCAAGCCCGGCCCTTGTCGCGTCACTCGGCATGCCCCGGGCCCCCGCAGATCTGCTGTCATGGCCGAGCCTCGGTCATGGCGCCAGCCTGGAAGGCCATCACTGGACCCTGCTGGGCCCCAATGGGGCCAGAGTCAAACAGCACCACAGCCCCCGCTTTGCCACCACCGACATGCAGACATTGCGTCAGGGGGCGATCGACGGGCTCGGGGTCGTGCAACTGCCCACCATGATGATGGATGAGCCCCTGGCCGATGGCCGGCTGGTGCGTCTGCTCCCCGACTGGGCACCGCGCCAGGAGGTGATCCACGCGGTCTTCCCCTCACGCCGCGGTCTGCTGCCTGCCATCCGCGCCCTCATCGATCATCTGGTCGAGGGCTTCTCCCCCCTGGGGCAGGCAAGTACGCAGCTCCCGCCATGATCTGTGCATGGCCGTTCCCGGGTGTGCTGACATGCAAAAGGCCAGAGCTTGGCTCTGGCCTTTTCATTTTCCCCTTCACAGAGGAGGGGAAACGGATACGGGCAGTATCCTCAGAAGGGCATTTTGAAGCCCGGGGGCAGTTGCATGCCGCCGGTCAGCTCGCCCATCTTGGCCTTGTTCTGCTCTTCCACGCGGCGCACGGCGTCATTGACGGCGGCGGCGACCAGATCTTCCAGCATCTCCTTGTCATCTTCCATCAGGCTGGGATCGATCTCGATACGACGCACGCTGTGGCTGCCGGCCATGGTCACCTTGACCATGCCTGCGCCCGCCTCGCCGACCACTTCCATCTGGGCCAGCTGCTCTTGCATCTTCTGCATGCGCTCTTGCATCTGTTGGGCCTGTTTCATCAGGTTACCCATTCCACCTTTACCAAACATAGATCGTCTCTCGTCTTGAAATCCGGCATCCAGCGCCGGGCTGTGGGTTCATCTGCCCTAAGTGGGGGCAGCCAAAGGTCTTTTCAACCGGGGGCAAGCCCCGGCACGGTTTTTTCACCGCAACTCAGCGACTCAGTGGTTCGATGCTCTCGGGATGGAGCACGGCGCCGAAACGCTGCTGCAAGAATTGTACGTTGGGATCCGCCGCCAGATCCCGGCTCACCTGTTCACGCACCCCGAGATAGAGACGATGCTCTATCTCGAGCGGCGTCTCCCGCGCGGGATCCGAGCCCAGGGTCACATCGATGTGAACCGGGCCGCCCAGCTCGGGACCGATGATCTCGGCCAGATCGGCGCGGGCCTTGTCGCTCACCAGATGGCGCTGCTCGGGTTTGAGCAGCAGGGAGACCCGATTGCCTTCCCGGGTCATCACCGCGTTGATGGCCAGTTGACGCAGCCGACCACCCACCCCGGTGCGGGCGATGAGCTCGGCCCAGGCGTCCCCGCAATTGACCAGCAAGGACGAGGGGATCAGACGGGCGACCTCCCCCTCCTCCTCGGGTTGTTCGTCGCTCTCCAGCGCATCCCAGTCGATGGTCTCCATCAACGCAATGGCGGGCTGAGGCTCGCTGGCGGCCACTGGAGGCGCGGCAGGCACCATAGCGGCAACCACAGGTGCCGCCGCATCCGCGCTGCCGGCGTCAGCGCCCAGATCCCAAGGCGGCAGATCCTCCTGCGAAGGAGGTGCCATGGTGGCGGGAGCTGGCTGGGCGGAAGTCACTGCCCGCGTGGGCAACGGGGCACTGGCAAACCCCTCGTCAAACCCCTGATTCAGATACTCTTCGTAGTCACTGGCCCCCTCTTCATAGGCATCGAGAGGGGGCAGGTCGTCATACCCTGTTTGCAAGGCAGGTCCCTGCCCCGGCATCTCGGGCCGCGCCGCTGGTTGCACCTCGGCCTGGGGCGAAGTCGCGACGGCAGGCATCGCAGGGGCCGGTTTGGTCGCGGCCACCGATTTGACGGGAGTGATCCGGGCGGGCACGGCGTTTGCACTCTGCTCGCCACGCAGGCGGCTTCGCAGCAAATTGCGCTTGCCAAGCAGGCTCTGCATGCTGGAGGTCGAAGAGATGGCGACGTCTTCCCCTTGGACCTCAACCTGCTGCGTCTGCCCGGCGTCATCCGCCGCCAACGGCGCAGAGGCAGGCTCTGTAGGCGGACTGGCAGGCACCACGGCCTCGTAACCCATCCGTTCGGCCTCACGCAGCAGCTCATCCTGCTCGGCAAAGAGCGGATCCAGCACTGCGCCCTCCTCCGCCTTGAGTGAGGTGGCGACGTGCTCGGCCTCAAGGACCGATGCTGGCGCGGCGGGAGCCTTTGGTGCTGCGCTGGCAGCCGGGGCCGGCTCAGCCCCCTGGGGCTTTCCCGGCAGGAGCGGCGCGCTTTCCCTCGCTGCCGCCATCACGCCGGTGTGCCCTGTCATGAGAGGCTGGGCCGCCAGGTTGGCGGGATGGACCACCTCGCGCCGGGGCGAGAAGGCCAGCATCCGCAGACAGGTCATCTCCAGTGCGGTGCGCCCGTCAGGGGCCCAGGGCAGATCCTTGCGCCCCCCCAGCACGATTTGATAGCAGAGCTGTACCTCTTCCGGGCTCATGGCTCCGGCAAGCTGCAGCAAGGCATCGGCATCCGCCCCCTGCTCCTGCACGCTCGCAGGCAGCAGTTGCGCCATGGCCACCCGATGGAGCAAGGCTTCCAGCTCGGCGTGAAGCTGGTCGAAATCCGGCCCCAGGGTAGCAATCTCGGTGATCTTGGCCATGGTGGCCGGGGCATCCTGGCGCAGCACTGCCTCCAGCAACTGGTGCAGGTGGTGATGATCGAGGGTCCCCAGCATGGTGAGCACGCTCTCCAGGCGCACGCTGCCGTTGCCGTGGGCCAACGCCTGATCGGTGAGGCTCAGGGCATCGCGCATGCTGCCGTCGGCCGCCTTGGCCAGGGCCAGCAGGGCGCGAGGCTCGAAGGGTTGGCCCTCCTGGTCCAGCACCCATTCGAGCTGCCTGGCAATCTGGGTCTGATCCAGGCTCTTGAGATGAAACTGCAGGCAGCGCGAGAGGATGGTGATGGGGAGCTTCTGCGGATCCGTGGTGGCCAGCAGGAATTTCACATAGGGGGGCGGCTCTTCCAGGGTTTTGAGCAGCGCATTGAAGCTGTGGCGCGACAGCATGTGCACTTCATCGATGAGGTACACCTTGAAACGACCACGGGCCGGACGGTACTGCACGTTGTCGAGCAGCTCTCGGGTGTCTTCCACCTTGGTGCGGGACGCCGCATCGATTTCCAGCAGATCGACGAAATTGCCCTGATCGATCTCGCGGCAGGTATCGCACACACCGCACGGATGGCTGCTGATCCCCTGCTCGCAGTTAAGGCTCTTGGCCAGAATGCGGGCGATGGTGGTTTTGCCCACGCCGCGGGTCCCGCTCAGGAGGTAGGCATGGTGAAGCCGCCCCTGATCCAGGGCATTGGTCAGGGCCGTCAGCACATGTTGCTGGCCGACCACTTGTTCAAACGTATGGGGGCGCCATTTGCGCGCCAAAACCTGATAGCTCATAGATCTCGATGCTGGGAAACGAGGCATTGAGGCTGGATGCTAACACAAATGGAGGGCTGGCTGTATGGGGGATGCGCCGCCTTGGGAGGGATCGCTTGAATTTCAAACCGGTGCCCGTTCAGGCACCGGTTTGCGGCAGAAAGCAGGGTGACGAGGCCTGCCGCGCGAAGGGGCGATTTACGCCCCCGCGAGTTCCACCAGAGAGACCACCTTGACGCCGGCGGCGGTCAGGCGGGCATCACCGCCCAGGGACGGCAGGGAGATGATGAAGGCGGCATCCGCTACCTCACCGCCGGCGCGGCGGATGAGCTTGACGGTGGCATCGACGGTGCCGCCGGTGGCCAGCAGATCGTCCACCACCAGCACCTTGTCACCGGGCACGATGGCATCGGTGTGCAGTTGCAGGGTGTCGGTGCCGTACTCCAGGGCGTAGGACTCCTCGATGACGGCGCGGGGCAGCTTGCCCGGCTTGCGCACCGGCACGAACCCCAGCCCCATGGCGTAGGCAACCGGGGCGCCGAAGATGAAGCCACGGGCCTCGGTGCCGACAATCTTGGTGATGCCTTGATCACGGTAATGATCGGCCAGCAGATCGATGGTGGCCTTGAAGGCCTCGGCATTCTCGATCAGGCTGGTGATGTCGCGAAACAGAATGCCCGGCTTCGGATAGTCGGGAATGGTCTTGATGCTCGCTTCGATAAACTTCAGGGTTTCCGGATTCATTATTTGACCGCTTATTTTTTGAGCCCTGCCATGGCGGCGCACGGGGTCTCCGCCTGGGGGCAATAAAAAGGCCCGTCACGCAAAAATGACGAGCCAACTCCATAGCATTATTGCCGCGATAGCTTAGGGATTTCACTTCTTCATTGCAACCGGCTCCAGCACCGGCAGACGCATCAACCAGGTGAGCAGGATCACCATTATGACAACCAGCAGCCACCTCACCCAGGGCAACGGCACCACCAGCAGCGATACCGAGAACGAGATCAGGATGAAGATGATGGCGCGGCATCTGGCGTGGCGGCGAATGCCGCGATACTGCTGCCAGTCGAGGATGGGGGGGCCAAACCAGGGATGCGCCAGCAACCAGCCATGAAAGCGGGGGGAGGAGCGCGCAAACAGCGCCGCCGCCAGCAACATGAAGGGGGTTGTCGGCAGCAGGGGCAGGACTATCCCGACTATCCCGGTGGCGAAGGCAAGCCAGCCCAGGGCCATCAGACACCAGCGTTTCATGGGTACTCCTCTAGTGTTTCTCTGCCTTTAGCCTAACAGAGTTGGCCCGGAAGCTGACAGCCTGGCCCAGTCTGCGGCCGTCGATGGGGGCCATCGAGTGGGCAGACGGCTGACAATCCCGGCCATTGCCACTACAATCTGCGCTCTTTTTTCTCCCCTTGTCTTCGGAAGCAGCTATGCGCGTTATTTTGGCCCCCATGCAGGGGGTGCTGGATCACCTGATGCGGGAGGTCCTCACCTCCGTCAATGATTACGACCTCTGCGTCAGTGAATTCATCCGGGTGGTCGATCAACTGCTGCCCGCCAAGGTATTCCATCGCCTCTGCCCCGAGCTCAGACAGGATGGCAAGACCCGTGCGGGGACCCCGGTACGGGTGCAACTGCTGGGACAGCATCCGGAATGGCTCGCCGAAAACGCAGTGCGCGCCATCGAGCTCGGCTCTCCCGGGGTCGATCTCAACTTCGGCTGCCCTGCCCCCACGGTCAACAAGAGCAAGGGGGGCGCCGTGCTGCTCAAGGAACCCGAGACCGTCTATCGCATCGTCAAGGCGGTGCGGGAGGCCGTGCCTGCCCACCTGCCGGTGAGCGCCAAGATCCGCCTGGGATACGATGACAAGGATCTCTATCTGGACAATGCCCAGGCCGTCTATCAGGGGGGCGCCAACGAGCTGGCGGTGCATGCCCGCACCAAGCGCGAAGGCTACAAGGCGCCGGCCCACTGGGAGTACGTGGACGCCATCCGCCGCGCCCTGCCCATCCCCGTCACCGCCAACGGCGAGATCTGGAACCATGCCGATGCCCTGACCTGTGCCCGGGTGTCCGGTTGCGATGCCCTCATGGTGGGCCGGGGCGCCATCTCCCTGCCCAACCTGGCCAACGTGATGAAGACGGGGTGTGCCCACATGAGCTGGGCCGAGGTACTGCAACTGATGGTGACCTACACCGAGCAGGATCTGGCGAGCGACAAGGCCGACTACTACCCGAGTCGCATCAAGCAGTGGTTCTCCTACATAGTGCGGGAATACCCCCAGGCCGACGAGCTGTTTCGCCGCATCCGCACCATCAAGACCGCAGAGGAGATCCGCTCCGCCCTCGAGCGCGAGTGCGCCTCACAGGCCTAGACTTGGCCGCCACCCCGCGGCGCCCTATGATGAAGGCTCATTGACAGGAGGTCAGGATGCAGGGAGTACCGGTCAACTTTACCCATCAGCACGACAGGGCCGATTTTCGCGCCCTGCCGGGGCAGCCTGCGACCGAGCTCTATCGCGCCCACATCCAGCACCACATCTTCGATCCCCATAGTCACGAGGGGTTTGGCCTCGGTGTCATTGAGTGCGGTGCCGAGCGCTTTCGCTATCGCGGCAGCCAGCTCCTGGCCGGTCCCGGCAGCCTGGTGCTGATGAACCCCGATGAGCTGCACACGGGCGAGTCAGCCTGCGAGCAGGGGTGGCGCTATCGCATGCTCTACCTGCCCGCCGACCGGCTCGAGGCCATCAGCGGCGAGCGCGACTGGTATTTCACCGATGCCGTGCGAAGCGATCCGCGCACTGCCCCCGTCCTGCAGGCGACCCTGGATGCCCTCTGGCACTGTGACAGCGAGCTCGCCGCCGACGGCCTGCTGCTAAGGGTGTGCGAGACCCTGCGCCCCCATGCCCGGGCCCTGGCGGCCCCGCGCGAAGCGGCCCACCCTCTGGGCCGCGCTATCGACTATATGCAGGCCTGTTTCGCCCGCCCCATTACCCTGGCCGAGCTGGCCGGTGCAGTGAACCTCAGCCCCTACCACTTCCAGCGCAGCTTCAAGGCCCGCTTTCACGTCACCCCCCAGCAGATGTTGATGGCCATCCGCCTGCAGCGCGCCAAGGGGTGGCTGGCTGCCGGCCTGCCCGCTGCCGAGGTGGCCGCCGCCTGTGGTCTGGCCGATCAGTCCCACCTCAACCGTGCCTTCCTGCGCCGCTATGGCACCACCCCGGTCCGCTACCAGAAACAGGTGCAGGCTGGCCGCTAAAGCGCAATCTGGTTCAATACGCCCCCCTTCCTCCCTGCTAGGCTGGCCTCCTTCTTCTTTACCGGATATGAAACATGTTGATCGGAGTCCTGTTTGCCCTGCTGGCCGGCCTGATGTGGGGGCTCATCTTCGTCGCCCCCCTCTTGGTGGACGGCTATCCCCCCGCCCTGCTCGCGAGCGGCCGCTACCTCGCCTTCGGCCTCATCGTGCTGCCGCTCGCCTGGCAGGCCCGCAAACACCTGGCGGCCCTCTCAGCCAGCGACTGGCGAGAGGCCCTCGCCCTCACTCTGGTGGGGAACCTCCTCTACTACTTCTGCCTGTCGGGGGCCATCTTGCGCATCGGCTCGCCCCTGGCAGCCATGCTTATCGGCACCCTGCCGGTGGTGACGGCCCTGGCCGCCAACCGCCTCTATGGCGCACGGGACGGTCGCCTCTCCCGCACCCGGCTCTACCCGTCCCTGGTGCTGATGGGGGCCGGTCTCTATCTGGTCAACAGCGCCGAGCTCACCTGGCACACCGAGGCGCGCACCGAACAACTGATCGGTATAGCCCTGGCGGTAGGCGCCGTGCTGTGCTGGACCTGGTATCCCCTGCGCAACGCCCGCTGGCTGCGCGAGCACCCGGGCCGCAGTCCGGCCGTCTGGGCCACCGCCCAGGGGCTGGTGACCCTGCCGGTGGCGCTCATTGCCTATCTCGGCAGCCTCGGCCATCTTGCCCTGAGCGCACCGGACTTTCCCCTGCCCTTCGGGCCGACGCCCCTGCGCTTCGTGCTGCTGATGGGGGCGGTGGGGCTCTTCTGCTCCTGGCTCGGCACCCTGTGCTGGAACGAGGCGAGCCAGCGCCTGCCGACCGTGCTGGTCGGGCCGCTCATCGTGTTCGAGACTCTGGCGGGGCTCTTGTACGCCTTTATGCTGCGCGGGATCATGCCCCCCATGAGTACCCTGGTGGGTGTCGTCTGTCTGGTGGCGGGAGTGCTCTACGTCATCACCGGCAAGCCGCAGCACCTGCCGGAAAAACCCGTCAAAGCACGGTTAACTTGACTCATGTCATCTTGATAAACCGCGGGTTTCCCTATACTGGCCGAGTTTTATCACTCGTTTTTGGGGGCTGCTGTGTGTGAAGTGACGCAAGCCCGGTTGGCCGAATGGCATCAGCGCCTTCTGACCGACTGGGCGCAAACAAGAGAGGAGCTGATCCGTCAGCTCAATGCCTGTCGACAAGATGACTGGGCACAGAAGGTGGAGCGCTGCGAGCGAGATCAACTGGTTGATCTGACCAGCCGTCTCGATCTGCCCGGGGTGGAACACAGCGTGGCACGCCTCAAGCGGCTCGACGCGGCGCTCTGCCAGATGGATCTGGGGCTCTATGGCTTCTGCTCCGATTGTGAGGAGCCGCTGCTCCCTGAACAGCTGGAACAGGATCCGACCCTGCAACGCTGCCCGCGCTGCGAGGCCCGCTACCGCAAGGGATTCCACGCTCACGAACTCTGATGGGGGCACCCTTTGTGCCCGCCATTTTCCTCCTCCCCCCCTTCTCGCTTCCCATCATGACCAACCCCCTGGCGCGACGATCCCGGCAACCCCCGAGGGCAGCCGCACAGGCATGAAAAAGGGGAGTCATGGACTCCCCTTCTCGTACTGCGTACTCGTCACTGGGCCAGCAGGTGGCCTACCAGCTCATGACGCCACCCTTGCAGCAGCATGGGCTTGTCCGCCCTGGCCCGCTCCTCGGCACTCATGCGCCAGCTCCAGGTGAAGTACTGGTGGATGATCTTCTTGCTCGCCACCAGCTCCGGTGGAATGTTGCTGGCCTTGGCCTTCTCCTCCACCATGGCCTTGATGCGCTTGAGCTCGGCCTTGTACTGGGGGAAGTCCACCAGACGGCGGATGGGATCGGGCCAGCTCGCAGGGTCGCTCTGCTGGGCGGCGGCGACGATGTCCAGCATCCGCTTGCCGTGGATCTTGATCTCGATGGGCGAGAGGCCCAGCTCGTTAAGATCCCGAAGCGAAGCGGGACGACGCTCCGCCACCTTGAACAGGTGCAGCTCTTTGACCACGAAGTTGAGGGCAAGATCCCGGCGTACCGCTTCCTGCTGGCGCCAGGCGGCCAGCTCGCGCAGGATGGCCAGCTCGCGGCGACCCAGTTGCCAGGCGTTGACTATCTCGAGGTAGGCCTGACGGGGATCGCTGCCCTGGGTCTTGCGGGCGGAGTGGTTCTGGCACTCCTGTTCGAACCAGGGGAACTTGCCGCTCTCGCGCAGTCTGGCCATCACCTTCTCGTAGAGGGGCATGAGGTAGAAGACATCCGCCGCGGCATATTCCAGCTGACGAGGGGTAAGGGGGCGCGCCAGCCAGTCGGTACGGGCCTGATCCTTCTCAAGCTCGACCCCGAGGAATTCGTTGACCAAGGCGCCAAACCCCACCGACACGCCATGACCCAGGAAGGCTGCCGCCAGCTGGGTATCGTGCATCTGGTTGGGCAGGTGACCCGCTTGATGCTGGATGAGTTCCAGATCCTCACCGGAGGCGTGCAGGATGGCAATCTGTCCGGCCCGACCGAGGCGCTGCCACAAACCGGAGAGCTCCAGGGTCAGGGGATCGAGCAGGGCAAGCTGCTTGCCATCGTAGATCTGGAACAGACCGAGCTGGGGATAGTAGGTACGGGTGCGAACGAATTCGGTATCGATGGCCAGGGGAACGTCGGCCAGAGAAGCGAGATACTGATCCAGTTCGGCTTGCTGTGAAATGAGTTGATATTGCATCGTTGCCTGCACGTTGGTCGGATCCAGAAAGAAAAAACCGTGGATGTCCCACGGTTTTGCATAACGACAGCGCTGGACTGCAAAGCAGTGCATGCCGGTTACTGCTTGGCAATCTCCTCGTCGCGCAGCACGCGGCGCAGGATCTTGCCCACGTTGGTCTTGGGAAGTTCGTCGCGAAATTCTACCAGTTTCGGCACCTTATAGGCAGTCAGATGTTTGCGGCAGTGGGCAATTATCTCCTCTTCCGCCAGCTTTGCATCTTTCTTGACCACGAAGATCTTCACCTGCTCGCCGGACACCGGGTTGGGTACGCCGACGGCGGCTACCTCCAGCACCTTGGGATGCAGGGCCACCACGTCTTCTATCTCGTTCGGGTAGACGTTGAAGCCGGAGACCAGGATCATGTCCTTCTTGCGATCGACGATCTTGAAGAAGCCCTGCTCGTCGCATACCGCGATGTCGCCGGTGCAGAGCCAGCCATCCTGCATCACCTCGGCGGTCGCCTCCGGGCGCTGCCAGTAGCCGGTCATCACCTGAGGACCGCGCACCTGCATCTCGCCGGGGGCACCCCGTTCGGTGACCTGGTTCCCCTCGTCATCCACCAGACGGATCTCGGTGGAGCAGACCGGCAGACCGATGGAGCCGTTGTAATCCACCAGATCATAGGGGCAGACGCTCACCAGGGGCGAGCACTCGGTCAGGCCATAGCCCTCCAGCAGCGGGGTGCCGGTCAGCCCCTTCCACTGCTCGGCCACCGCCCGTTGCACCGCCATGCCGCCACCGATAGTGAGCTTGAGCTTGGCAAAATCCATGCCCTTGAACTCGTCGTTGTTGACCAGGGCATTGAACAGGGTGTTCACCCCGGTGATGCAGGTGAAAGGATACTTCTTGATCTCTTTGACAAAACCCGGGATGTCGCGGGGGTTGCTGATGAGCAGGTTGTAGCCCCCCAGACGCATGAACAGCAGGCAGTTTACCGTCAGGGCGAAGACGTGATAGAGCGGCAGCGCCGTGACCACGAACTCCTTGCCGCGCTCCAGCACGGGGCCATAGACACCGAGGCACTGCTCAACATTGGCGATCATGTTGCGATGAGTCAGCATGGCCCCCTTGGAGAGGCCGGTGGTCCCGCCGGTGTATTGCAGGAAGGCGATGTCCTGGTTGCTGATCTCGGGTTTGATGTACTGCAGGTAGCGCCCCTTGGCGAGGGCCTGGCGCATGGTGCTGGCATGGGGCAGGTTGTACTTGGGCACCAGCTTCTTGACGTATTTGACCACGAAGTTGACCAGGGTCCCCTTGGCCAGCCCCAGGTTGTCACCCATCCGGGTCAGTATCACGTGCTTGACCGGGGTGTCATACACCACTTTTTCCAGGGTGTGGGCGAAGTTGGAAACGATGACGATGGCCTTGGCGCCGGAGTCTTTCAACTGATGCTCCAGCTCGCGCGGGGTATAGAGGGGGTTGACGTTCACCACCGTCATGCCGGCCCGCAGGATGCCGAATACCGCGATGGGGTATTGCAGCAGGTTCGGCATCATCACGGCCACCCTGTCCCCCTTGCCGAGCTTCAGCTCGTTTTGCAGGTAGGCGGCGAAGGCTCGGGACTGCTCCTCCAGCCGGCGGTAGGTAATGGTCTGCCCCATGTTGACGAAGGCGGGCTGATCGGCGAACTGGTTCACCGACTCTTCAAACATCTCGACCAGAGAGCCGTATTGGTCTGGATTGATCTCGGCGGGCACCCCTTCTGGATAACGCTTCAGCCAGACTCTTTCCACGAACTTCTCCTGCATAACTCGCACCTGTGCGCTCACTGTGTTGCCTCCGTCCCTGTCACATCCATTTCAATCAGTTGTTTTAAGTTCATGCTCTAATGCCGCACATATTTACATAAGGCAACATCAATTAACAGTGAATTAACAACGGGAAATGTGAGGGAGAAAGCAAACCTGACATGATTCAAAGCCGCCGATCCTACCGGATTTGAGCGAAGTTTTCGATATAAACGGCGGTTTCTGATGAATTTTCCATATGAAAATGATGGCCTCCTGCCACCGTCACCCGTTCAATGTGGCCAAAGGCCGCCTCCCGCAACTGCCACTGTGCCAGGAGCCCGGGGAAGCCCTGCTCTCCCCGGATAAAGAGCACCGGACAGACGATGGCCCGGATCAGGGCCTGGGCCTGCCCCTCGCTCATGCGCAGGGGCGAGAGATCGCGAAGACGGGGATCACTGCGCCAATACCAGCGCCCTTCCCGCGCCTCCAGTTGTCGCTCGCAGATAAGGCGTGCCGCACTCGGGGGGATGTCCGCCACCTTGCAGCGGGCAGCCACCGCCTCCTCGAGGGTGGCAAATCCACTGGTTGCACGCTCACGGGTACGAGTGCGGTTGAGGATGGCGCGGCGCAGCTGCCCCGGTACCTCCTCGTCGGGCTGGCTCAAGGGGCCGAGCCCCTCCAGCAGAATGAGCCGCTCGATTTGCTCGGGAAAGACGCCGGCATAGGCAGAGGCAATCAGCGCCCCCAGAGAGTGACCAAGCAGGATGAAACGCTGCCAGCCCGCGGCCTGGGTGATCTGGTAGAGATCATCCAGCCAGTCCACGAAGACATAGGGAGTCGACTTGTGATCGGAGTGACCATGGCCCGGCAGATCGACGCAGACCAGATGAAACGCCCCCAGCCAGGGGGCCAGAGGCAAAAAGCTGGCACCGTTGTCGAGCCAGCCATGGAGGGCCACCAGCAGCGGTCTGTCCTCCTGACCATTGTCCAGCAGGGCGATGTGCCGCCCGTCCGCCAGGCGCAGCCTGCGCTCCTGCAATGTCGCCGTCATCCGGGCTCCTCAGCGGCGCAGGGGCCGTCTGGGCCAGAAGGGATCATAGAAAGGATCGTAAAAGTAGGGATCCATGTAGCGGATCTCCACCTCCTTCACCGGTGGCCACAGCTTGCTCCCCGTCACCTTGAGTACCGAGAAGCGATACTTGTGCTCGCCAATCTGGCTGTCCACCGGCTTGTCGAGGGTGCCGAGCACCGTCAGGCTGCGACCCTTGGCATAGAGGGTCGGGTCGACAAACCCCTGCATGATGGCGAGAAAACGACCGGGGCTCTGCTCGGTCTGCTCCGGCACCCCGTTGGACTTGAGGGGCAGATAGACCACCTCGATGACACTCTGATCCGCCTTGTTGTGGACCGCCGAGATGACACCGCTCCAGCGGGCCGGCTTGCCTTCCATCCCCTTCAGGGCGGGTTGATAGGCCACCAGCTGATCCGCAGGCTCATAGGCAAGCTCTTTGGGCACCGTGCTGCAACCGCCCAGCAGCAGCCCCACCAATCCCAGCATGATCACGGATTTTCTCATTCGTCTCTCCATCATCGTCCGATAAAGCAGCCCGGGGCAGCCGTTGCCGCCTATTCGCGACCCGGCAGTTTCTTCCAGGTCACCTTGTCACGCAGATAGACAGGGGTGGCTTGCTCAACCGGCACCGCCTCACCCGCAAACCAGGCCTGGCGTGCCAGAGGCAGCATGTCGGCGGCCGCCGGGAAACGCACCTGGCTTGGCATCAGCACATCTGCCAGGCCGCCCAGAGTCTCGCCATAGGTTTCAAAACCGGTGCCAACGCAGCTCACCGCGCCAGTCAGCTTGTCACGGGCCTGCACCAGTGCGGCTGGCTCGCTCACCACCTCCTCGCCCACCAGCGTCATCACTCCGTCCACCAGGGCGTAGTGGCCAAAATAGACCTCGTCCATGCGCGCATCGATGGCGGCAAGCACCTGCTCGGCCCCTTCCAGCTTATGGGCCCCCTGGGCCATGGCCGCCAGGGTGGAGACACCGATCATCGGCACGCCGGCACCAAAGGCGAGCCCCTGGGCCACGCTGATCCCGATCCGTACCCCGGTGAAGGAGCCAGGCCCACGACCGAAGGCGATGGCGTCGAGCTCATCCAACGATAGACCGGCTTCATCCAACAGAGCCTGAACCATGGGCAGGATCTTGCGGGTATGGTCACGGGGCGCCTCTTCCCAGCGGGAGTAGAGGGTATCGCCCACCAAGAGGGCTGCGGAGCAGGCTTCGGTGGCGGTATCCACGGCCAGGATCTTCAACTCATCCATTCTTTTTATTCTCTTCACATCAGTCAGTTAAATCGTCAGCATGGCCAAGGCCTGCCGTCATGCATGGCCGGGGGCAATCAGCCCCGGCGCGGCGGACTCACTCCCGTGGTCCGAAAAATTCTCCCAGGGTCGCCAGCTCCCGGGTCCGTGGAATGGCAGGCAGGCTCTTGATGAAGGTGGCGCCATAGGGCTTGTTGACCACCCGGGGATCACAAATAACCAATACGCCGTGATCACTGCGATCACGGATGAGCCGCCCCACCCCCTGCTTGAGGGCAATCACCGCCTTGGGCAACTGCAGCTCGGCAAAGGGATCCCCCCCCTTGAGCTTGCAATCCTCCACCCGTGCCTTGAGCTGGGGATCGTCCGGGCTCGCAAAGGGCAGCTTGTCGATGATAACACAGGACAATGCCGCCCCCCGCACGTCTATCCCCTCCCAGAAACTGCTGGTGGCCACCAGCACGGCCCGACCGTTTTCCACGAAGGTCTTGAGCAGCCGCTGCTTGTTGTCTTCCCCTTGCAGCAGGACGGTGCGGCCGATTTCCCGGCGTAGCACCTCAGCCACCTGGCGCATCACCTGATGGCTGGTGCAGAGGAAAAAACATCCCCCCGGCGTCTTGTTGATGAGGGGGATCATCAGGGTCGCCAGCTGCTCCCCGCGCCCGAAGGCATTGGGCTCTGGCAAGAAACGGGGTACGCACAGGCGCGCCTGCTCGGCGTAATCGAACGGACTGTCGAGAATGAGTTCGGCGCTGCCGGCCAGCCCCATCTCGGCGACGAAGTGGGCGAAGCGATTGTCCACCGTCAAGGTGGCCGAGGTGAAGATCCAGGCCACCTCGGGGCGCTGCACCTCGGCACCGAAGCGCTCGGCGACCGACAGCGGCGTCAGATTGAGGGTAAAGTGCAGACGCGAACAGTCATACCAGTAGGAGAAACCGGTCTGGTTGACCGCCAGCACCTCCCCAAGGCGGGTGCGCAGCTCGCTGATGCGCTCGAAACAGTGATCCAGCAGCTCCCCTCGCCCGAGCGCCAGTTTCAGCACTTCATAACAGAGCCCGATGGCATCGTTGAGGCGGGCCAGCGCCTGGGCCCAGAGGGATTGTCTCAGCAGATCCCGGGTGTTGCCGCGCCCCCCCTCCACGCCGAAGGCAAGGCGCAGATCCTGACTGGCAATGGCGAGCCTGTCCGCCGCCTTGCCAAGCTGGGCCATGTCATGAGCCTCTGCCCGGTAGGCAAGCTGGATATCCTGCGCCAAATCCTGGATGGTGCGGCTGCCCACGGACTTGCCGAAGTAGTGGCTGGCGATCTCGGGCAGCTGGTGCGCCTCGTCGAATACATAGACCTGCGCCTCGGGCACCAGCTCGCCAAAGCCGGTGTCTTTGACCGCCATGTCGGCGAAAAAGAGGTGGTGGTTGATCACCACCACCTGGGCGTCCATGGCACGGCGCCGGGCGATGACCAGGTGACAATCATCGTAATAGGGGCAGTCGCGACCCAGGCAGTTGTCGTTGGTGCTGGTGACGTGGGCAAGGATCTCGGCGTTCTCCTGTAGCCCCGGGATATCCCCCACATCGCCGTTGTCGGTAGCGGTCGACCAGGATTTGACCTTCACGAGATCGCTCAGGACCTCGGGCTTTTGCAGATGGGATTCACTCAACAGCCGGTTCATCCGCTCGATGCAGAGGTAATTGCTGCGCCCCTTGAGCAGTGCCACCGGCGGGGTGTAGTGAAGCGCCCCCGTGATGGTGGGCAGATCCCGATAGAAGAGCTGCTCCTGCAGATTCTTGGACCCGGTGCTGATCACCACCCGCTTGCCGGATTCCAGCGCAGGCACCAGATAGGCATAGGTTTTGCCAGTGCCCGTTCCAGCCTCCACCAGCAAACGGCCACCTTGCTTGATGGCGCGGGACACCGCCTCGGCCATCTCCAGTTGCGGGGCACGGGCCTTGAAGCCGTCAATATGGCGGGCCAGGGGGCCGTCTGGCTTGAACAGGGTCTGGATGATGGTCAAAGGCATGTCCCGTTGCAAAAGCGGGCATTATGCCAAAAGCGCGGAAAAAGCGGGACTGATAATGCGTTCAGACGAAGAGATCAATCCGGTGGTCCGGATCCGGTTTGTGATCATCATCCTGTACCGCTGGTTGATCAGCCTTTGGCGGCTGCTCTCTCTGCTGGTGATGCTGGCCACCGCCGCCATTGTCGGTGCCTATCTTGCGCAGCTGATGTTTCTGGCTGATCTGGGTCACCTCCCGCTTGATGTCATCCGGGCTCGGTGTCGAGGGTGCACGGGGCAGGATGGGAAATAACAGGTCCTGGCTGGGCATGATGTCGCCTCCTTTGGCATCTCATTGTCTAGTTATCGACCAGAAAACCGTTTTCTCAACTTTAATCGTCCTGATCACATTTTTCGGTTGCATTTTCTGTCAAGGCAGGTAGTTTAAATCGGGCGTCAACAACGGCATCTGATTTGTAAAGGATTGATTACATCATGAAGTTCACCACCCTGAAGACTCATCATCACCATCATCATCCCGAATAGTCTTTCAGGAGGTTGACTGCTGGAAGACACTTAACTGGTGACTTCCAAAAGGACCGCAAGATTCATAAACCCTCGGAAGCACATACTTCCGAGGGTTTTTTCGTTTTTGACTAAAAGGAAATCGAGCAATGGAAACACAACGTCTGCGCATCGCCATGCAAAAATCCGGTCGTCTGAGCCAGGATTCCCAGGCCCTCTTCAAGAGCTGCGGCCTCAAGATCAACCTGCGGGAACAGCGCCTCATCGCCCATGTCGAGAACATGCCCATCGACATTCTGCGAGTGCGTGATGACGACATCCCGGGTCTGGTGATGGAAGGGGTGGTCGATCTTGGCATCATCGGCGAGAACGTTCTCGAAGAGGTGCAGCTCATTCGCGCAGCCCAGGGGCAGCCCTTTGCGGTGAAGACCCTCAAGCAGCTCGACTTCGGCGGCTGCCGCCTCTCTCTGGCGGTGCCGGACGATGTCAACTACACAGGACCCGAGAGCCTGGCCGACAAGCGCATCGCCACCTCCTACCCCGGTCTGCTCAAGCGCTTCTTCGACGAGAAGGGCCTGGGCTTCAAGAGCGTGATGCTGGGTGGCTCGGTGGAAGTGGCCCCCCGCGCGGGTCTGGCCGATGCCATCTGCGATCTGGTCTCCACCGGCGCGACCCTGGAAGCCAACGGCCTGAAAGAGGTCGAGGTGATCTACCGCTCCAAGGCCGTCCTGGTGCAGGCTCCCAACCCCCTGAACGATGCCAAGCAGAAACTCATCGACAAGCTGCTGCCCCGCATCCAGGGGATGCAGCAGGCGCGCGAAAGCAAATACATCATGCTGCACGCCCCCAAAGACAAGCTCGATGCCATCACCGATCTGCTGCCGGGGGCGGAGCGTCCCACCATCATGCAGCTCGCCGGTGACACCAACCAGGTGGCCCTGCACGTCGTCTCCAGCGAAACCCTGTTCTGGGAGACCATGGAACAGCTCAAGGCCCTGGGTGCCAGCTCCATCCTGGTGCTGCCCATTGAAAAGATGATGGAATAAGCCGAGATGATGGAATAAGGAAGACACATCATGCAGACCCTGATCTGGAAGACCCTCTCCCCCGCCCGGCAAGCCGAGGTCCTGACCCGGCCCGCCCTTGGCGACGAAGCCGACATCGGTACCGTGGTGCGAGACATCATTGCCGCGGTACGTAGCCGGGGCGATGAGGCCCTGCGCGAGCTGAGCCAGCGTTTCGAACGCGCGCCCCGCGAACAGCTTCGGGTGAGCGACGCGGAAGTGGATGCCGCCTGCGCTCGACTCGGTGATGACATCAAGGGTGCCATCGAGGCCGCCATCGCCAATATCCGTACCTTCCACGCCGCCCAGGTACAGCCCGTCGTCCGAGTCGAAACCCAGCCCGGGGTACTGTGCGAGCTGCGCACCCAACCCATCAGCCGGGTCGGCCTCTATGTCCCGGGAGGCAGCGCGCCGCTCCCCTCCACCGTGATGATGCTGGCCATTCCGGCAAGCCTGGCCGGTTGCCGTGAGGTGGTGCTCTGTACCCCGTCTCCGGCGAGCGACGAGATCCTGTTTGCCGCCCGCGCCTGTGGCGTCCGTCAGGTGTTCGCCATCGGCGGCGCCCAGGCCATCGCGGCCATGGCCTATGGCACGCAAACCATCCCCAAGGTGGACAAGATCTTCGGCCCGGGCAACGCCTATGTGACCGAAGCCAAGGGCCAGGTTTCCCGTGACTGGCGGGGCGCCGCCATCGACATGCCAGCCGGCCCCTCCGAGGTGCTGGTGATCGCAGACGAGAGCGCCAACCCGGCCTTCGTGGCATCGGATCTGCTCTCCCAGGCCGAGCACGGCCCCGACAGCCAGGTGGTGCTGGTCACCACCTCCGCTTCCCTGGCCGATGCCATCGGCAGCGAGATCCAGGCGCAACTCGCCGACCTCAGCCGCCGCGACATCGCCGAGCAAGCCCTGAAGGCAAGCCTGGTGATCCTCTGCGACAACCTGGAGGAGGCCTGCGCCATCTCCAACGCCTATGCACCGGAACACCTCATCGTGCAGACCCGGGCCCCCCGGGATCTGCTGGACAAGCTCGAGAACGCGGGCTCCATCTTCCTCGGGGCATGGACACCGGAGTCGGTCGGTGATTACGCCAGCGGCACCAACCACACCCTGCCCACCTACGGCTATGCCCGCACCTGCTCGAGCTTGGGGCTTGCCGACTATCAGCGCCGCTACACGGTTCAAGAGCTCACTGCAGACGGCATTCGCGGCCTTGGCCCCATCGTCCAGCGCATCGCCCAGGCCGAGGGGCTCGATGCCCACAAGCATGCCGTCACCCTCAGGTTGAACGCCCTGGCCGCCGAGCCCCAACAAACAGCACAGCAGAAGGATTTGTCATGAGCATCGTCAATCTGGCCCGTCGCGTTGTGCGGGCTCTCACTCCCTACCAGTCCGCTCGCCGCATCGGCGGCCAGGGCCACGTCTGGCTCAATGCCAACGAGGCCCCCCTGGCCTATCCCTTCACCGTCGAGGGGAGCCGCCTCAACCGCTATCCCGAGTGCCAGCCGGCCGAGGTGGTGAATGGCTATGCCGCCTACGCCGGGGTCAATCCGGATCAGGTGCTGGTAAGCCGCGGTGCCGACGAGGCCATCGAGCTCTTGATCCGCACCTTCTGCGAGGCAGGGGAAGATCAAATCCTCATCTGCCCCCCCACCTACGGCATGTACGCCATCAGCGCCGAGACCTGTGGCGTGGGGATTGTCGAGCAGCCATTGACCGCCAGCCGTCAGCCGGACTGGCCCGCCATCGCCGATCGCCTCTCTGACGTGAAGCTGGTGTTCCTCTGCTCCCCCAACAATCCCACCGGGGATCTGGTGGGCCGCAAGGGACTCGTCGCCCTGCTGGAGAAGGCCCGGGACCGCGCCATCATCGTCGTGGACGAGGCCTACATCGAGTTCTGCCCGGAGGCCTCCGTGGTGGACCTGCTCGCCCAATACCCGAACCTGGTGGTGACCCGCACCCTCTCCAAGGCCTTCGCCCTGGCAGGGATCCGCTGCGGCTTTACTTTGGGGGATCCAGAGGTGATTGCCATGCTGGCCAAGGTGATCGCGCCCTACCCCATTCCCGACCCCATCGCCCAGATTGCCGCCCAGGCGCTCTCTCCCATGGGGCTGGAATTGATGCAGGAGCGGGTGCAGGAGCTCAACAAGCAGAAGGCGCTCATCAAGGCGGAGCTGCTTCGTCTGTCCTGCGTCAAGGAAGTGTTCGAGGACAAAGGCAACTTCGTGCTGGTGCGCTTCAAAGATGGCGCCGCCGTGTTCGCCGCCATGAAGGCCGCCGGCATCATCTTGCGTGATTTCTCCAGCAAGCCTGGCCTTGACAACAGCATCCGCATCACCATCGGCTATCAGGGCGAAATGGACGCCGTGCTCGCCGTGCTGCGTGACCTGCCCCCACCCTCTCTGTAAGACAAGCAAGGATGTAGCGATGAAAACCCCGTTTTTGTTTATCGACCGTGACGGCACCCTGATCGAGGAGCCGGTCACCGACAAGCAGGTGGACAGCCTTGCGAAGCTGCGCTTCGAGCCCATGGTGATACCTGTGCTGCGTGAGCTCCAGGCCGCCGGCTACGTGCTGGTGATGGTGACCAACCAGGATGGGCTCGGCACCGCCAGCCTGCCCCTTGAACACTTCCAGCCGCCCCACGACCTGATGATGCACCTCTTCGAATCCCAGGGCGTCACTTGGGAGCAAGTGCTGATCTGTCCCCACTTCCCCACCGACGGTTGCAGCTGCCGCAAGCCTCACCTTGGGCTGGTGAAGGAGTATCTCGCCTCGGGCCGCATCGACTTTGCCAACTCCTTCGTGATTGGCGACAGACAGACCGACATCCAGCTTGCCGAGAACATGGGCATCCGCGGCATACGCTACCACCCGCAAGATCACGGCTGGACTGCCATTCGTGATCAGCTGCTCTCCAAGGGGCGCGTGGCCGAGGTGGAGCGCTACACCAAGGAGACCCGCATCCAGGTGGCGGTGGATCTCGACAAGAGCGGTGGCAACCAGATCGCCACCGGCATCGGCTTCTTCGATCACATGCTGGATCAGATAGCGACCCACGCGGGCTTTCGCCTCAAGCTCAAAGTGTGCGGCGATCTGCACATCGACGATCACCACACGGTGGAAGATGTGGGATTGGCACTGGGTCAAGCCCTGCGCCAGGCCCTTGGCAACAAGCGCGGCATCGGCCGCTTCGGCTTCGTGCTGGCGATGGACGAGGTGCAGGCGGTGATCGACGGGCGTCCCCGCCAGGAGGCTGACAGCACCTCGCTGACCGAGCTGGACGTGGCCACTGCGCTGGATCTGAGCGGCCGTCCCTACTTCGTGTTCGACTGCCCGAGCGGCTTTGGTCGCGACAGCGTGGGAGAGATGGCCACCGAGATGGTGCCCCACTTCTTCCGCTCCCTCTCTGACGCCATGGCCATCACCTTGCAGATGAAGGTGGGCAGCGGCAACACCCACCATCAGGTGGAGGCGCTGTTCAAAGGCTTTGGCCGCGCCCTGCGCCAGGCCATTCGCGTGGAAGGGAGCGAGCTTCCCTCCAGCAAGGGGGTGCTGTGATGGGGAAACAGAACCTGGTCATCATCGACACCGGCTGCGCCAACCTCGCCTCGGTGCGCATGGCGTTCGAGCGCCTCGGCGTGCAGCCCAGGGTGAGCTGCAAGGCCACCGACATCGAGCAGGCGGACAAACTGATCCTGCCCGGCGTCGGCACCGCCATCGCCGCCATGAAGAACCTCAATGAGCGGGAACTGGTGCCCCTCATTCGCGCCGCCAAGCAGCCGCTGCTCGGTTTTTGCCTCGGCATGCAGATGCTGGCACAGGCCTCGGAAGAGAACATGAGCGCCGATGGCAGCGAAGGAGCGCTCATCGACTGCCTCGGCATCGTGCCTGGCAGGATCCGCCTGATGGAGGTGGGCAACCTGCGCCTGCCCCACATGGGCTGGAACCAGATTGAACACGACGAGACCCACCCGCTACTCAAAGGCATTCCCAGCGGCAGCTACTTCTACTTTGTCCACTCCTATGCGCTGGAGGTGACCGACGCGACCCTGGCGACCTGCGGCTACGGCCTGCCCTTTACCGCCATCGTCGGGCGGGACAACTTCTTTGGCGCCCAATTCCACCCGGAGCGATCCGGCCCGGCCGGTGCCCGCCTACTGCAAAACTTTCTGGAGCTATGACAGGCATGATTATTCCCGCAATCGACCTTATCAACGGTCAGGTCGTGCGCCTCTATCAGGGCGACTACGGCCAGAAAACCGCCTACAGCGACAACCCGCAGGCCCGCTTCGATGACTATGTCAGCCAGGGGGCGGCGCAGCTGCACCTGGTGGATCTGGACGGCGCCAAGGATGCCAAGGCCCGCCAGTTGGCCCTCATCGCCCAGCTGCTGTCCGCCACCGAGGCACCGGTGCAGGTCGGCGGCGGCGTGCGCAGCGAACAGGATGTGGCCGACTTGCTGGCGGCCGGCGCCAGCCGGGTGGTGATCGGTTCCACCGCCGTCAAATCCCCGGATCTGGTGGCCAGCTGGATGGAGAAATATGGCCCCGAGCGCATCGTGCTGGCCCTGGATGTCAACATCGATGAACAGGGCAACCGCCACATCGCAGTGGCTGGCTGGCAGGAGAACAGCGGCATCTCCATCGAGGCGCTGATCGAGCGCTTCCTCCCCGCCGGACTTAAACACGTGCTCTGCACCGACATCAGCCGGGACGGTACCCTGGCGGGCACCAACGTCGAACTCTACCGGGATCTCTGTGCCCGCTACCCGAACGTCGGCTTCCAGGCGTCCGGCGGTATCGGCGGTCTGGCGGATATCGAGGCGCTCAAGGGAACCGGCGTCAAGGGGATCATCCTCGGCCGTGCCCTGCTGGAGGGCAAGTTTGACGTGGCAGAAGCCATTCGCTGCTGGGGTGACGGCCGCGCTGCGTGACGCGCCCCTTTCTGGCATCAGACAGCCTGCCCATCCGGGCAGGCCTCTTTCTCCCCGATGGGGGCGAATCTTATGATTTGGCAGCAATTGGCTCTATACTCGACCTCACAGGGATAGCGTCATGGAAGACATATGTTGACACCTCACAACGCCACCATCCTGATCGTCGACGACTCACCCGAAAATCTGATGGTACTGACCGAATTGCTTTCGCCTCATTACCGCGTGCTGGCTGCACAGAGCGGGGAAAAATGCCTGCGCATCGTCAGCGCGGATCCAAAGCCTGACCTCATCCTGCTGGATGTGATGATGCCCGGCATGGATGGTTATGAAGTGCTCAGGCAATTACGTCAGTCCCCGATCAGCAGCCGTATTCCCGTCGTTCTGCTCACCGCCCTCGCCGACCCCCAAAGCGAGGAGTTCGGCCTCTCCCTCGGCGCCGCCGACTACATCACCAAGCCCATCAAGCCGGTGGTCGTTCAGGCCCGGGTGCGTACCCAGCTGGAGGCAAAGCAGGCCCGTGACGGCCTGCAAAACCAGAATGCGGCGCTGGAAGCCGAGGTCGCGCGGCGAATGGCGGAAAACGACCTGATCCAGCAGGTCTCCATCCGCGCCCTCGCCCATCTGGCGGAGATCCGCGACCCCGAAACCGGCAACCATATCCTGCGCACCCAGGGCTATGTGCGTCTGCTGGCGAGCGCCCTGGCTGATCACCCCCGTTTCGCCGATACCCTGACCCCGGGTTACATCGACCTGCTGAGCCGCTCCGCACCGCTTTATGATATCGGCAAGGTGGGCATTCCCGACCACATCCTGCTCAAACCGGGCAAGCTGACCCCGGAGGAGTGGCAGATCATGCGCACCCACGCCAAGCTCGGCAGCGATGCCATCGAGGAGGCCGAACAGGACATGGAGCAGCCCCTGGCCTTCCTCACCCTGGCCAAGGAGATCGCCCACTGGCACCACGAGAAGTGGGATGGCAGCGGCTACCCGGACGGCTTGCAAGGGGACGCCATCCCCCTCTCGGCTCGCCTGATGGCGCTGGCAGACGTGTTTGACGCCCTCATCTGCGCCAGGGTCTACAAGCCGGCCATGAGCTACGACGAGGCTCGCGCCCTCATCCTCTCCGGCAGCGGCCACCATTTCGATCCCGATGTCGTGACCGCCTTCGATCGCCATTTCGACGCGTTCGTCACCATTGCCGAACGCTACCAGGATGGCAGCGAGGCCGTGGATGGCTGAGGCTCCTCTGACCCGGGCACATGTGCTCAACGTCGTGCTCACCTATGCCGCCGTGGCAAGCCTGTGGATCCTGCTCTCCGACAAGGCGGTGGAGTGGCTGTTCAGCACCCCTGCCCAGTTCGCCATGGCAAGCACCATCAAGGGCTGGCTCTTCATCCTCATCACGGCCCTCATGCTTTATGCCATGCTGCGTCGTCGCATCAGCCAGCCAGCGGTGACGCCCGCCCTCTCCCGGCGTCAGTGGATCCCCTTCCTGCTGCTCAACGGGCTCATCCTGGCCCTGACCGCCATGGCCATCGCCCGCAACATCGAACTGACCCGGGACACGGAAGTGGCCCGTCTCGAAGCCATCGCCGATCTCAAAAGCCGGCGCATCACCGAATGGCTCGACAACCGCGATCAGGATGTCCGCCAGATCATCGAGAGCCCGCGTTATGGTGCCCTGCCTCCTGATGGGCTGACGGCAAAGACACAGTGGCTGACACAACTGCAGGACGTCCTCTCGCTGCGTGGATTCCAGGGGGCGACCCTGCTTGATCCTGCCGGCCATATCCTGTGGCAGACCCCGGGGGCTGGCCCCGTGAATAGTCCCCTGCAGGCCGCCCTTTCCCGGGTTGAGGCAGGCAAGGTGCTCAGAGTGGCCCCCTATGTCGATGGAAAGGGATACGCCAGACTGGATTTTCTGGCTCCCCTCGGCCCGTCAGGCCACGGGACCACCGTCCTCGCGCTGCACATCATCGGTACTGACTGGGCCGATCGCATCCTTCGTACCTGGCCCATCCCAGACAGCAGCGGAGAAGCCATTCTGTTTCGCCAGCAGGGGGATCAGGTCCACTATCTGAGTAGCCTGCGCTATCGCCCGGAACCGGCTCTCACCCTGCACTATCCCGTCACCCACCCCACCCTGCTGGCAGCCCAGTATTTGCGGCTCGCCGAACGCGGCACGCCCCAGGTGCTTTATGGCCAGGATTACCGGGGCAGCGAGGTCTTCGGGGTTGTCTATCCGGTCATGAACACGGACTGGTACCTGCTGGCCAAGATCGACAAGGCGGAACTCTACCAGGCCACCTTCAAGGAGAGCGTCTGGATCGGTCTCATCGGCCTGCTGGTGCTCTTTGTCACCAACGCCGGCATCATCCTGCTGCGCCAGCACACCCGGCTGCAGATGGCCGAGCAGCTTCAGCACTCCCAGTCCCAGCGGCTGGAGGCGTTGCAACTGCTCTCCGCCATCGCCGACAGCTCGGAAGACGCCATCTTCGCCAAGAACAAGGAGGGCAGATACATCCTCTTCAACCGGGCCGCCAGCCAGTTTGTCGGCAAGCCGGTTGACGAGGTGCTGGGCCAGGATGATCTGACGCTCTTCCCGCCGCAGCAGGCGCAGATGCTGATGGCATCCGGGCGCCAGGTCATAGAGCGCAACCGGGTGCAGACCGAGGAGGAGTACCTGACCCTGCCCGATGGCGAGCATGTGTTTCTCGCAACCAAAGGCCCCTTGCAAGACAGCGAGGGGCAGGTGATCGGGATCTTCGGCATCTCTCGGGACATCACGGACTTCAAACGGGCCGAGGCCGACTTGCGAGAGCGCGAGGGGCTGTTCCGTGCCCTGGTGGAGCAATCCCTTGCCGGGATCTACATCATCCAGCAGGGTCGGCTCTGCTACATCAACCCCTGTTTTGCCCGACTGTTTGGCTATGACACCCCGGGGGCGCTGATCGCCGTTGGCCAGTTACACGCCCTTGCCGCTCCCAAGGACAGCACCAGGGTCGCCGAGCTGGTGCACGCGTGCGAGCAGGACGCGCGCGATATCCACACCCGCTTCAGTGCCCTGCATCAGCACGGGGAATCCCTGGAGGTCGAGCTGTACGGGCGGCGCGTCGACTACCTCGGCCAGCCCGCCATCATCGGCATTCTGCTCGATGTCACCGAACGGGAGCAGGTTGAACAGGCCCTGACCCGCCAGGCCAGCGAGCTGCGCCAGCAGAACCATGAGCTGGAGCGGTTCAACAAGGTGATGGTGGACAGGGAGCTCGCCATGCTGGCCCTCAAGCACCAGATCAACGGGCTCTCCCGTCAGCTCGGAGTGCCGCCCCCCTATCCCCAGGCCCCCATGCCACCGGAGGATCTCCCATGATGAGCTGGTCACCCCTGTGGCATGTGCGCCCCTCTACCCAGCGCTGGGGGATCTCCCTGCTGGCCGTGCTGCTGCCCGTTCTGATGTTGCAAATCCGTGTCCAGCTGCCCATCGCCTTTGGTGAGCGACCGCTGCTGGTTCTCTTCATGCTGCCCATCATCGTCTGCGCCCTGTTGGGGGGCTTGTTGCCTGGTCTGCTCTGCACCCTGATCACCGCCCTGGTCACCAGCTATTTCATGCTCCCCCCCATCTATTCACTGAGTGTCGAGGCTGGCCAGGATCTGGTGCAATGGTGCCTGCTCATCGCCAACGGTCTGCTCATCAGCGTGCTCAGTGCCGCCTTTCATCGCGCCCGGGCCAGAGAGGTCCTGCGCTGGCAGGAGCTGATGAACACCCAGAACCAGTTGCAGCAGAGCGAGAACCGCTTCCAGGTCACCTTCGAACAGGCAGCGGTCGGCATCGCCCTGGTCTCCCCCGATGGACACTGGCTGCGTGTCAATCAGCGGCTGTGCCACATCCTGGGCTACCGGGCCGACGAGCTCACCGGGATGACGTTCCAGCAGTTGACCCACCCGGACGATCTCTACCTCGATGAGGCCCATGTGGCCCGGGTGCTGGCGGGAACTATCCCCCACTACACCCTGGAGAAGCGCTACCTGCACAAGGGGGGCGAGATCATCTGGACCACTCTGACGGTGGCCCTGGTGCGCGACGCCGAAGGCAATCCCGACTACTTCATCTCCATCATCGAGGACAACCGGCAGAACAAGGAGACCGAGGAGGCGCTGCGCCGCAACGAAGCCATACTGCGCGAGTCCCAGCGTCTCGCCAAGATAGGGAACTGGCGCTGGCGCGTGGCCGATGACAGCCACTTCTGGTCACCGGAGATCTATCGCATCTATGGCCGGGATCCGGCCCTCCCCCCTGCCGTCTATCCCGAGGTCAGAAAATACTTCACTCAGGAGGGGTGGCACACGGTGGCCCAGGCCGTCGAGCGCTGCAGGATGGACGGGCAGCCCTACGAGTGCGATGCCGAAGTGATCACGGAGCAGGGGGAGACCGCCTGGGTCATTGCCCGCGGGGCGGCGCTCAGGGACAGGGATGGCACCATACTCGAGCTCTACGGCACCGTGCAGGATATCACGGAGCGCAAGCTCGCAGAGCAGCGCCTGCAACACAATCAGCAGATGGCGCTCGATACCCAGCGTCGTGCTCGCCTCGCAGCCCTGAACCTGATGGACGACGCCATCAGTGCACGGGTGCGTGCCGAAACCGTCAGCAGCGCCCTGCGCGAGAGCGAGCAGCGCCTGCTGATGGCCCAGGAAGGGGCCCATGTCGGCATCTGGGAATGGGACATGGTCAGCAACCGTCTCTTCTTCTCGCCGGAATGCGCCCGCCTCTATGGCCGCAGTGCCGAGGCGCTCGGCGAGCTGGCCGCCTGGCAAGCCTGCCTGCATCCGGATGACAGGCCGCACATCGAGCAGTTGCTGGCGGAGCGGGCGGTCAGCGGCGCCCCCGTCGAGCTGGAGTTCAGGATCCTGCTGCCAGATGGCGGCATCCGCTGGCTGGTGAGCAAAGGGAGCGTCTATCGGGACGCCCAGCAACGGCCCGTGCGCCTCCTTGGCATCCATCTGGACATCACCCAGAGCAAGCTGGCCGAGCAGCAGTTGCGCCAGTTGTCCCTGGCCCTCGAACAGAGCCCTGACGGCGTCTTCATCACCGACACCCGGGCGCGCATCGAGTACGTCAACCCCGCCTTCCTCGCCGCCAGCGGTTACCAGCAGCACGAGGTGATAGGCCGGACCCCGTCCCTGCTGCGCTCTGGCCTCACCCCGGATGCCAGCTATGTCGCCCTGTGGGATGCCATCAACCACGGCCAGCGCTGGCATGGCGAATTCATCAACCAGCGCAAGGATGGCTCCCACTACCAGGTGCTGGCCACGGTGTCGCCGATCCGCCAGGAGAGCGGTGAAATCACCCACTACGTCACGGTCCAGGCCGACATCACCGAGAAGAAACAGCTCGGCGAGGAGCTGGACCAGTATCGCTACCACCTGGAGGAGATGGTCAACGAGCGCACCCGGCAGCTGGCCCAGGCCCACCAGCGGGCCGAAAGTGCCAACCACGCCAAGAGCGCCTTCCTTGCCAACATGAGCCACGAGATCCGCACCCCCATGAATGCCATCCTGGGGCTCACCTATCTGCTCAAGCGCGACACCCGGGATCCCACCGACCTCGAACGGCTGACCAAGATAGACACTGCCGCCCAGCACCTGCTCAGCATCCTCAACGACATCCTGGATCTCTCCAAGATCGATGCGGGCAAGATGACGCTGGAGCTGACCGATTTCACCCTCACCGCCATGCTGGACAACGTCCGCGCCCTGATGAACGACCAGGCCAGGGCCAAGGGGCTCACCATAGTGACGGACATCGGCGATACCCCCGCCTGGGTGCACGGCGACATCACCCGCCTGCGCCAGGCCCTGCTTAACTATGCGACCAACGCCATCAAGTTCACCGAGCAGGGAACCGTCACCCTGCGCGTCAGGCTGGCCCGCCCCCTCACCACCGGCTACCTGCTGCGCTTCGAGGTGGAAGATACCGGCATCGGCATCACCCCTGCGCAGCGCGAGAAGCTGTTCCAGGCGTTCGAACAGGCGGATGTCTCCACCACTCGCAGATATGGCGGCACTGGCCTTGGCCTTGCAATCACCAGCCGGATCGCCGCCCTGATGGGGGGTGAGGTCGGAGTCACCAGCGAGCCAGGCCAGGGAAGCTGCTTCTGGTTTACCGCCAGGCTGTTCAAGGCAAAAGAGGACGCTCCTTCCCGGACCCCGTCCGAGCAGGGGAACCAACAGGCCTTCAGCTTCCCTCGCCACGCCCGGATCCTGCTGGTGGAAGACAACGCCATCAACCGGGAAGTGGTGCTCGAGCTCCTGTGCCACAGCGGCCTCGTCATCGAGACGGCCGTCAACGGCCAGGAGGCCCTGGCCCTCGTCAGCCAGCACCCCTTCGACCTCATCCTGATGGACATACAGATGCCAGTGATGGATGGCTACAGCGCCACCCGCGCCATCCGGGCCCTGCCCGGCATGGACAGGCTGCCCATCCTGGCGCTCACCGCCAGCGCCTTCGAGGAGGACAGAAAGGCGAGCGCATCGGCCGGCATGAACGATTTCATTGCCAAGCCCGTCACCCCCGCCAAGCTGTTTGAAGCCCTGCAGCGCTGGCTGCCCCAAGGCAAGGTCCCCGAGCTTGCCCCGGACGACAGCACTCGCCATCCCGTGACAGGCCCCCTTGCCCGCCTGCAGGCACACCCGGGTCTGGATCTCGACCAGGGGCTGGCGGCCCTCAACGGCAATCAGGAGAAATACCTGGCCCTGCTTCGCGACTTCATCCATGAGCATGGCCAGGACATGACCCGGCTGCACCGCCACTTGCAGGCCGGGGAGCACAGCGATGCAACCCGCATGGTCCATAGCCTGCGCGGCGTGGCGAGCACCCTGGGGGCACATGAGCTGTCGCGCCACTGCCTGGCCCTGGAGCAGGCCATCGCGGACGGCAACACTGAGCCCACCGGACTCATGTCATCCATCGATGAAGAGATCGCCGCCCTTTGCGCTCTGCTCGGGGACGATCTCGCCGCCCCGACCACCGATCTGGTGCCTCTGGGGGATCAGTGGCGCCAGCAACTGCTGGGCCAGATGGAAGCCCTGCTGGTGCAAAGCGACACCGCCGTGATCCCCCTCTACGAGCAGTATTCCGGTCCCCTTCGCCTCATGCTGGGGTCTCGCAGCGACACCCTGACCAGGCAACTGAAGGCGTTTGATTTTGATGCCGCCCTGCTCACCCTGCGCCAGCATATGGCAACGGACGAGACCCACCCGGACGATCGGGCTCCCCTCCCCGAGGCGCCAGCCTGCCATCCGGGGCAGGTCAAGGGCGACAAAGGGTTGAATCACTGAATGAAGTCATGCATATAGTGGGGTGCCCAGAGGCGACGAGACGGCCTGCCGGGCCTGTCGTTTCTCCCTTCATGGGCCCCCGTTCAAGGCATGCCAACCGTGTTCCCGTCCGCCGCCCGGGCCAACGCCGGCGGCAGAACGACGTTTCTTTAACCGTGCTTTACATGGAGCAATGAGCATGTTGTCAAAGCGTATTATCCCCTGTCTCGACGTCAAAGATGGCGTGGTGGTCAAGGGCGTGCAGTTTCGCAACCACGAGGTGATGGGCGGCATTGTCGACCTCGCCCGCCGCTACGCCGCCGAGGGCGCCGATGAGCTGGTCTTCTATGACATCACCGCCTCGAGCGACGAACGGGTAGTGGACAAGAGCTGGGTAAGCCGGGTGGCGGAAGTCATCGACATCCCCTTCTGCGTCGCCGGCGGCATCAAAAGCGTGGAGGATGCCCGCCAGATCCTGGAATTCGGTGCCGACAAGGTCTCCATCAACTCCCCCGCCCTGGCCGATCCCACCCTGATCACCCGGCTCGCCGAGCGCTTCGGCGTGCAGTGCGTGGTGGTGGGTATCGACTCCTACTTCGATGCCGCCCTCGGTCAATATCAGGTCAAACAGTTTACCGGCGACGAGAGCCGCACCCGCACCACCACCTGGACCACCCTGGAGTGGGTACAGGAAGTGCAGCGCCGGGGCGCGGGAGAGATAGTGCTCAACGTGATGAACCAGGACGGCATGCGTCAGGGGTACGACCTTGAGCAGCTCAAGCTGGTGCGCGCCGTGTGCAAGGTGCCCCTCATCGCCTCCGGCGGCGCCGGGGCCATGGAGCACTTTCGCGATGCCTTTACCCTGGCCGACGTGGACGGGGCGCTGGCCGCCTCCGTGTTCCACAAGGGCCTCATTCCCATTCCCGAATTGAAACGCTGGCTGAAAAACGAAGGAGTCGCCATCCGTGAATAATCAAGCAGTAGACAATGCATTGCCGCTGGCCGAGCGCCTGGACTGGGCCAAGTGTGAGGGCATGATCCCCGCCATCGTCCAGCATTCCCTCAGCGGCGAAGTGCTGATGCAGGGCTTCATGACCCGCGAGGCGCTGGAAAAGACCCAGACCACCGGCCAGGTCACCTTCTTCAGCCGCAGCAAGCAGCGCCTGTGGACCAAGGGCGAGAGCTCGGGTCATGTGCTCAAGCTCGTCGCCATCACCACCGACTGCGATCAGGACTGCCTGCTCATTGCCGCCGACCCGGTCGGCCCCACCTGCCATCTGGGCAACCCCTCCTGCTTCGACGGCCACCCCGTGCCGCCGCTCGGCTTCCTGGCCGAGCTCGAACAGATCCTGGCATCACGCAAAGGGGCAGATCCCGCCACCAGCTACACCGCCAGCCTCTATGGCAAAGGCACCAAGCGCATCGCCCAGAAGGTGGGTGAAGAGGGGGTGGAAGTGGCCCTGGCCGCCATGGCGAAAGACAGGGAAGAGCTCATCAACGAATCCGCTGACCTGCTCTACCACCTGACAGTCTTGCTGCAAAACGAAGGCTTGGGTTTGAAGGATGTGGTGCAGCGCCTGCATGAGCGCCACACCAAGTAATTATTGAATTCTGTTCAACAAAACGGGCCCTGTGGGCCCGTTTCATTTCATGATTGCCCCCTCGCCGGGGGATGGCAGGCCCCGCGCCGCCCTCAGCCGATACGGGTCCAGAAGCTCATGTTGACCGAGTGATGGTCAAGCAGGGTCAGGTACTCCCCTGCCACGTCGTTGTGCAGCCACTGCTGGCAATAGGCTTCCACCAGCGACTGGCTGGGGGCCATCACCACATCGGCATAGAGGCCGTCGGCGCCGCGCAGCAGGCAGTGCATGATGAGCTCGGATTGCTGAAGAAGAAACTCGGACTCGACCCGCCGTGACAGGGCGAGCAAATCCGCCTCCGTCACCCCTTCCCTGAGCCTGAAGGTGGCAAATTCGACGCCCCCTGCCTGTTGCATGTCACCCTTGATGATCATCTCGTTTTCTCCGTTGTGGATGGTCTGGAGAACCCAGCATAACGAAGGGCTACTGACAGCCTTGTGTCAGTCCTGAATGACTTTTTCGGCGCCACTGCGCCCAGGGGGAAACGCATCCGACTGGCGCAGGGCAAGGTAATCGGCCAGGGTCGCGCCAGGGGGCGCCCCTTCCCCCTGACGGCACGGCGCCAGGGTGTCGATGCGATCCACCCTGAAATCCCGGTAGGCCCGGCGCAGCGCACACCAGGCGCCGAGCGTCCAGCATCCGCCCCAGTAGAAGAGCCCGAGGGGAAAGAGCTGGCGTTCCGTCCTGCTGGCGCTGGCATCCCGGTAGCCAATGTGCAGCCAGTGACCGGCCGTGATGGCGTCGTGCAACCTGTCCCAGCGAGCGTATGCAGGCTGCGCCGTGGAATAGTCAGGCACCCGCACCACGGGGACGCGAGGTGCCCGAGCCTCCTTGGCGGGCAGGGCCGCCTCAATCTTGGCGAGCAGGGCGCGGGCCGGATCGGCCATCCCCTTGCCCGTCAGCACCGCCACCAGGTTCACCCCGGTGATGAGGGCCTCCAGCTCGGTCGCACTCAGTTGCAACGGTGCCATTTCGAACCCCTCGCTCAGCCGATAGCCCAGCCCGGCTTCCCCGTAAACCGGAATGCCCGCCAAAGAGAGATCGTCGATATAGCGGTAGATGGTGCGCTCCGACACGCACAGGCGCGTCGCCAGCTCCCGGGCGGTCAGGGGTTGATGCGCCCGCAGCAGGTTGGTCAGTTGAAACAGACGGTCCGATTTTCTCACAGGCATCCTCAGGCTGGCGGGACATGGCGGCCATGGTAAGCCGGGACGGGCTCGAAAGGCACGTCTTGTTGGCTGGCGACCGCTACCGGCGAGGCCCTGCTTCTTTGCATCGCGCAACACAAAACGGGCCCGCAGGCCCGTTGATGGCGCGGCGCCTTTGTCGTCACGCCAACTGCTTGCGCAGCATGAATTTTTGCACCTTGCCGGTGGAGGTCTTGGGCAGCGGGGTGAAGATGATGTGCTTGGGGGCCTTGAAGTGGGCCATCTGCTCGCGGCAGAACGCAATGAGCTCGGCCTGGGTGAGCTCGCGCCCCTCCTTGAGCTTGACGAAGGCGCAGGGCACCTCCCCCCAGGTCTCGTCCGGCATGGCGATCACCGCGGCTTCTTCCACATCGGGGTGGCGATAGAGCACGTCCTCCACCTCCAGGCTGGAAATGTTCTCCCCGCCGGAGATGATGATGTCCTTGGATCTGTCCTTGATCTCCACATAGCCGTCCGGGTGCCAGACCGCGAGATCCCCGCTTCGAAACCATCCCTGTGCCATCGCCTCCTCGCTCGCCGACGGGTTCTTGAGGTAGCCCTTCATGACGATGTTGCCCCGCAGCACTATCTCTCCCAGGGTCTTGCCATCCATGGGAACCGGCTCGCCGCTGACGGGGTTGATGACCCGCATCTCCCCTTGCAGGGGGGAGGCCACCCCCTGGCGCGCCTTGAGACGGGAGAGGGTGGTGGCATCCTGCCCCTGCCAGCGTCTTTGCGGCTCGCACACCACGCAGGGGCCATAGGTTTTGGTGAGGCCATAGACATGGGTCACGGCGATCCCCATGGCCTCCATGCCGGCGATCACGGTGGCGGGCGGCGCAGCCCCCGCCGTCATCGCCTTGACGGGGTGGTCGAGTCCCTGCTTGAGGGCCGGATCGGCATTGTTGAGCATATTGAGCACGATGGGGGCGGCGCAGAAATGGCTCACCTTGTGTTCGCGCAGCGCCCCGTAGATGGCCGCCGCCTGCACGTGGCGCAGACAGACGCTCACCCCGGCGGTGGCCGCCAGGGTCCAGGGGAAGCACCAGCCGTTGCAGTGGAACATCGGCAGGGTCCAGAGGTAGACCGGGTGCTTGGGCAGCTCCCAGGAGAGGGCATTGTTGACCGCATTGAGGTGGGCGCCGCGATGGTGATAGACCACCCCCTTGGGGTTCCCCGTGGTGCCGGAGGTGTAGTTGAGGGAATTGACATCCTCCCCCACCTTAGCGCTTCGCGTCACAGGAGGGGGATTCCCATTACTGGGTGATAGCTGCTCGCGCA